>DASQDN010000036.1:0-8035 GCA_035634155.1 Bryobacteraceae bacterium
GCGATCGCCGGGAACGCACGGCCCAGGAGACCCTCGACATCTTTGCGCCGATTGCGCACCGCCTCGGCATGGGTAAGATCCGCGGCGAACTCGAGGATCTCGCGTTCATGCATCTGGAGCCGGAGTCGTACCAGGACCTGATGCGCCAGATTGACGAGAAGCGCCAGGCCAACGATGAAAGCCTGCAGAAGATCAAGTCCGATGTGCAGCGGAAGCTGGCTCGTGAGGGCATTCCGGCCCGCGTGGAAGGTCGAGTCAAGCGAGCCTTCTCTGTGTACCAGAAGCTGAAGCGGCAGCGCATACCAATCGATCAGGTTTACGATCTGCTGGCACTGCGCATCATCACGGATTCGGTGAAGAACTGCTATGGCGCACTCGGCGTGATCCACAATGAATGGCATCCGATCCCAGGCCGCATCAAGGACTTCATCGCGATTCCCCGCCCTAATCTATATCAGTCGCTGCATACTTCGGTGATGGGGCCTCAGGGTCTCGCCTTTGAGGTGCAGATCCGGACGGAAGAGATGCACCGCATCGCGGAGGAAGGCATCGCGGCGCATTGGAAGTATAAGGAAGGCAAGCGCGGCCTCACTCCCGACGACCAGCGAATTGCGTGGCTTCGCCAGCTTGTCGAATGGCAGCGTGAAATGCGCGATCCCGGCGAGTTCATGTCCACGCTGAAAGTGGACTTGTACCCGGAAGAGGTTTACACGTTCACGCCGCTGGGGCGCGTTGTTGTGCTGCCGCGGGGCGCATCGCCGATCGATTTCGCTTATGCCATTCACACAGACGTAGGCCACACGTGCGTCGGCGCGAAGGTGAACGGGCGCATCGTACCGTTGAAGGCGCCGCTGAAGAACGGCGATATTGTCGAGATCCTTACCCAAGCCGGCCACCTGCCGAGCAAAGACTGGCTCGCGATTGTCAAGACCTCGCGGGCGCGCAACAAGATCCGCCACGTCATCAATGCGACCGAGCGGGAACGCGCGATCGATATCGGTCAGAAGTATTTGGAGAAAGAAGCTCGGCGGCTGGGCGTGGCGATGAGCCGCGTGCAGAAGGCTGACCTGGAGCGCGTTGCGTCCGAGTACGGCTTCAGCAAGATCGAGGATCTGCATGCGGGTCTCGGATACGGCAGGTTTTCACCGCGCCAGGTGCTGCATAAGCTAGCGCCGGATCAAGTGGCCGAGAAAGACGCCGCTCCTGCGGGCGATGCGAGCAAGTCGGCGGCGGAAGCGGCCTCGGTGGAAGAGAAGGCCGGGAAGAATGGCGATCTCGTCCTTCGCGTGAAGGGCATGGACGACCTGCTCGTCTATCGCGCCAAGTGCTGCAATCCCATTCGCGGTGAAAGCATTGTGGGATACGTCACGCGGGGCAAGGGCGTCGCCGTGCATTCAATGAACTGCACCAACGTTCAGAACCTGATGTATGAGGTGGAGCGCAAGATCGATGTCGAATGGGCCCGCTCGGCGTCGGAAACCTTCCCGGTCAGGATGGTGGTGCACACGGATGACCGGCCGGGTATGCTGAACCAGCTCACGTCGGTGCTGCTGCACGAGAACAGCAACATTCGCAGCCTGGAGGCGCGATCCGACGATGGACGCGGCGGCGATGGCGCGATCGTGGAAATGACCGTCGAGATCAAGGATAAGCGTCAGCTCGAGAAGGTGACCGGCAGCATCCGGCGCATTGCGGGCGTGCGCGACGTAGAAAGGGTTTAATGGCGGAACACACCGATCCCGAACACATTGCGATTTCCAAGTCCAAAGGGATCTCGATTGACTGGAAAGACGGGCATCATTCCGAGTACGGCGTGGCGTATCTGCGCGATGAATGCCCGTGCGCGGTTTGCACCGGCTCGCATGGAACGGAGCCGCAGAAGACCAACTACTCGCAGCCGGCGGCCGGAGCGTCCCCTTTCCAGATGTACAAGCCGGCTCCGAAGATGGACCACGTTGAGCCGATCGGCAACTACGCCATTCGCATCCACTGGAATGACGGTCATTCCAGTGGGATCTATTCCTACGATCATCTGCGGAAGATCTGTTCTTGTCCGGAGTGCTCCGCTGCGCGAGCGTAGCTAGCAGCAATGGAAAAGGGCGTCGGCCCCGGCGGCAGACGCCCTTTCGTCCAGGTGCTATATCGGAGGTTACAGCAGCCGGAAGTTGACTTCCACGTTGGCGGTCACCGCCACCGGCTTACCGTCTTTCAGCGAGGGCCGGAACCGCCATTTGGTGACAGCCTCGATCGCCTTCTCATCCAGGCCGAGGCCGAGCGGCCGGATCACTCGGATGTTGTTCGTGCTGCCGTCGGGCATGATTACGATTGACAATGTGACCGAGCCCTGATATTTCGCTTTGCGAGCCTCTTCGGAATACTCGGGCTCGGGCTTGAAGATCGGCACAGGCTGCGAAACGCCGCCGCCAATCTTGTAAACGCCGCCGCCATAGCCTGCGCCGCTGCCGGGCCCAAAGCCGACGCCGTCGCCGCTGCCTACGCCGCCGCCCTTACCCGAGCCGATTCCACCGCCGGATCCTGTGCCGTTCGACGGCGGACCAGCGACACCGAGCGGATTGCCCAGGTTGACTGAATTCACGTTGGGCAGCGGAGCGTTCGGCTGCACCACGATGGTGGGCTCCACCATCAGCTTCGGGTTCGGATTGTTGATTACGGCCGAAGGAGGCGCGAACTGCCGAGGCGCGATCCTCGGGAGCTTACCCTTGCTGGCCTGCAACGGAGACCGGTCGCCGCCACCGCCTCCACCGCCCATGACATTTTTCTTCGGCGGAGCCGGAACGTATGGCGCGATGTCGGGCGCGAAAATCTGAACCGTCTCTTTAACTTGATTCTGTACGGTCTTGCTGGTTCCCACCACGATGAGGAGCGCGATGGCGACAACGTGGATAACCATCGACGACAACCCAGCCTTACCCGTGTTCTTGCTATCGCCCCAAATGTCTTTGACTGGAACCGGCTTGGAGGTGACTTCGAGCGGCGGAAGTTTCGGAGGACTGATCACGTCCTTGATGTTGGCAACAAAGCTCTTGTACCAGGGCAGCTCTGTCTCGGACACAAGGAGGTTCAAGTGATCATTCGGCTCGTTAACGGCCGTCGTTGAGGGACGTTCGGCGCTCATTACGTTCTTGAGTTCCTCTTGTTGCACAGTCATCAATGGTCTCCAAGACTCAGACACCATGTAGACGCGTGCTTATAAACCCGCGTTGCGGCCAGGTTATGAAAAAGTGTAACACAGGAGGGCAAACGGGATATCTGCGAGATCGTTGGCATCGTCTTAACTTTCAGCAGCTTAGGTACCAAATGAAAATGTGGACCAGTACCTGGTCCAGTCTTCATTCCCTATTCGATGCCCTCCCGTTCCCAAAACTAGGATCTTTCGGTGAAACGTTTTTTGGTGGGGCGTATCACGCACATGCCCGCTGTATCGGTGCTTTAGGAAATGGGTGGTTTAACCCACCTGCGACGCCAAGTTGTTGATTTCTGTGTGGCGACAGAACTGCATCCTGCGAAGTCGTGGCGAAGAAGACGCTTGTCCGGAGAGTTGCGCCGGACCTTTCACAGCAGATCCGGCTCGGCGTCCAACTCGGGTTTCTCGGGTTGAATGTCTGGCTGGCTGTTCAATTCTATCTTTGGGTTCGTTTTTATGAGACCGGCGGCCGGTCTTTAGCCGCCTCCCGTCCCGACGGAATCGAGGGCTGGCTGCCGATTGCCGCCTTGATGAACTTGAAATATTTGCTCGTTACCCGCGAAGTACCGCGCGTTCATGCCGCCGGCATGTTCCTGCTGATGGCTTTCCTGGCGACGTCCTTGCTCGCGCGGAAAGCTTTCTGCGGGTGGCTGTGCCCAATTGGGACCATCAGCGAGTATCTCTGGAAGCTCGGCCGCGAGACGTTTAGGAAGACGTGGACACTGCCGCGGTGGCTCGATATCCCTCTAAGGTCGCTCAAGTACATCCTTCTCGGGTTGTTCTTATACGCCGTGCTGAGTATGTCCGCCGAGGCGATCGATGCATTTCTGCAGGGGCCGTACGGGCAGGTGGCTGACGTGAAGATGCTCAACTTCTTCCGCTATCTGAGCACCGGCGCGGCAATTACGATCGCGGTCCTGGTGGTGGCGTCTATCTTTGTTAAGAACTTCTGGTGCCGGTATCTTTGCCCGTATGGCGCGATGATGGGCCTGGTGGCGCTGGCGAGTCCGCTGCGCATCCGCCGGACTCCGGAAAAGTGCATCGATTGCGCCAAGTGCGCCAAAGCGTGTCCTTCCGTGCTCCCGGTGGACCAGCTTATCCAGATCCGTTCGCCCGAATGTCTCGCTTGCATGGAATGCGTTGCTGTTTGCCCGGCCGAAGGGGCACTCGCGCTTACCCCGCTCGCCACAAAACGGCCTGTTCCTGCATGGGCTGTGGCGGTTTTGGTGCTCAGCCTGTTCGGCGGCGTGTACACTTACGCCAATTACATGGGCTACTGGCAAACTTCGCTCCCCGCAGATGTGTATTTCGACCTAGTACCAAAAGCAAACGAGTTCTCACATCCATAATGCAGATTCGCTAAATCCCGGGACATCCGGGCCGATGAGTGCCATCAGAATGCAGTACTTACTGCTGGCATTGCTTGTGATGGCGACCTCCATGGTCGCTTCGGGCGCGGAACAGAACGGCAACATTTTCAGTACGGCGCAAGCCGTACTGAATCTGACACGCCAGACTGCGGGCGAAGGTTTGCCCGTCAAGTTGAGGGGTGTGGTGATGTCGAATAATGGCCCGAAGGGGCTGTTTCTTCGCGATGCGACGGCCGGCATCTACGTATCGACAACCGAAGGCGCTCAATTCGTCGAAGGCGATCTGGTGGTTATCCAGGGCAAAACGGGGAAAGGCGGGTTCCTGCCCATTGTACGGGCAACTACCGTCACCCGATCCGGCCGTGGTCAGCTCCCGGCGCCGCGTGCCATTACCTATGACGACCTTTCTAAGCCGCATACGGGGGGCTCATATGTGGAAGCGACGGCCACGGTGCGCTCCCTCACGAAAACGAGGGACCGATGGGTGGTGATTCTGCACGCCAACGGTGTACGCTTCCCGCTAGAGGTCCACTCGCCGGAATCCTTGGGCAAACCTGAGCCCGGGGATATTATCCGCGTTACGGGCGCTCTCGGATGTGAGTTCAATGCCACCGGACAATGGGTAGCGCCCAAACTGCATGTTCAGAGTTTCCGCTCTGTCCGCATCGTACACGCCGCATCAAGTGATGAAGCGCGCTTGCCGCTGACCCGACTGGCTGAATTCCTGCGCCACGATCCGAACTCTCCGAATCGTGAGCGAGCGCGAGTTCAAGGTACGGTTACGTGTCTGCGACCCGAAGGTTTGATGTTCATCCAGCAGGGCGTAGATGGAGTTCTTGCTCAGGCCGCCGCTATTCCAGACGTGAGCATTGGCGACTTGGTCGAGATCACCGGGTTTCCCACTTTCGACCGCTACTCGCCACGCTTGGGAGACGTGCAAATCAAGCGGCTAGGCCGAGGCGAGCGCATTGCTCCGATTGCCATCTCGATGGATGAGGCACGCAGCGGACGCTTTGACGCGCAACTGGTCGAAATGACGGGTACGCTGATCGCGGCCGAGCGCAATCTTGCCGCAGGCAAGCGGATCGGCAGGATCAATCTGGCGTTGAGCGACGGATCGCAGATCTTCAATGTGGAACTCACGCAGGACAAGCCGTTCACGGCTGCCGAGCCGGGCTCAAGAATCAAAGTGACCGGTGTATGCCGGATGATGCCGGTCCCGCCATTCGTCCTGCGGCAGCACACCTTTTCTCTGCTCTTGCGAGACGCGGCGGATGTGGAAATTCTTGCCGCTCCGCCATGGTGGGAAGGCCAGCGGATCAAGAATCTGCTGCCGACCCTCGGCGTTGTCATTCTCGTGACGGCGGCATGGGTGCTGGTTCTTCGCCGCAAGGTGAAGCGGCAGACCGCAATCATCCGCGAACAACTCCATCTGGAGACCGCTATGGAGGAACGCTATCGCGACCTGATCGAGAATGCGACCGATCTGGTTTTCACGGTGGACGTGCATGGATTGCTCCTGTCGGCTAATAAAGCTGCGCAGCACACCTTTGGCTTGGCGGACGATGACGTGGGCGGAACGCCAGTAGAACGGTTCGTGACGCAAGACGACAAACTCGTCTTCAGCGATGTGCTCGCTCTGCTCATCGGCGGCGAGCGAACCGTTCTTCGGCACGTCCGTCTGATCGCGAGCGAAGCGCGGGACGAGTGCATCATTGAAATGAACTGTCGCGTCCGACATGTCGACGGTCATCCGACCTTTGTAGAAATCATCGGACGTGACGTGACTCAACAGAACCGCGAGCGGGAGGCGCTTGAACAAGCGCGTCTTGCGGCCGAAGCGGCCAGCCGGGCGAAGAGCGAATTCCTCGCGAACATGAGCCACGAGATTCGGACGCCCATGAACGGGATTCTCGGAATGACGGAGCTTGCGCTGCAAGGGCCGCTTCAACCGGACCAGCGCGGACATCTGGAGATCGCGCGTACATCGGCCGAGGCGCTGGTGGCAATTCTTAACGATGTCCTCGACTACTCGAATCTGGATGTCGGCCGCCTGGAGCTGAAGCAATCGCCGTTTGAGATCCTTCCGCTAGTGGGGAGCTGCCTTGATCTGGTGGCCCAGCCGGCGGCGGCCAAAGGACTCAGGCTGGTGTGCGATGTGGATCCCACGCTGCCCTCGCAATGCCTTGGAGACGCCGCAAGGCTGCGCCAGGTGCTGGTGAATCTGGTAGGGAACGCGTCCAAATTCACCGATTCCGGTGAGATCGTTTTGCGAGTGGATCGCATGGACGCTCTCGATGGGGGGATGAAGGCGCGGTTCCAGGTCCGCGACACCGGGATAGGCATTCCCAAGGAACTGCAACATCGCATCTTTGAACTGTTCTCTCAGGCCGATGGATCGTTCAGCCGCCAGCATGGCGGAGCCGGCCTCGGACTCGCGATGTCCGCTCGGCTGGTGAAGATGATGGGCGGAAAGCTCGTCGTCGAAAGCACACCAGGTGTTGGCAGCACCTTCGAGTTCACGATCCCCATGGCGGCGTTGGAGCCGGGCCCCATGATCGCCGGTGACCTTTACGCTGACAAAACGGCTCGGATCGCGGTAACGAATCGTTCGGTTGAAGAGGCGCTCGGCCGCATCTTACGACACGCGGGCATGCGCATCGTAGACGACGAGCCTGCGTCTGTCGTCATCGCGGACGAGCATACTCCAGACATTCAATCACCGGTCGTGTATCTTCACCGCACCGGAACGCAACAGGCGGAAGATTTGAGCCGGGCGATCGTTGTGCGTGAGCCGGTGCTCGCCCCCGCATTGATTTCGGCCGTGGAGACGGCATGTTCGGACGCAGCCTCCTTGCTAGCCTTGCGTGAAGCCAGCCATGCAGCCGAGCCGCTCGACTGCCGGCCCACTCCCGGTTTGGTTCTGCTTGCCGAGGACAACAAGGTGAATCAAATGCTGGCGGTCAGGACGCTCGAAAAAGGCGGCTACACAGTTGTAGTCGCCAACAACGGACGGGAGGCGGTGGAACTGATGCGGGCGATGAACCCTTCTCTCGTCCTGATGGATATTCAGATGCCGGAGGTAGATGGATTCCAGGCCACAGCGCAGATCCGTAAATGGAGCTCGGTTCCGGTGATCGCGATGACGGCCCACGCGTTGACTGGCGATCGCGAGCGCTGCCTGGATCGGGGCATGACGGACTACATCTCCAAGCCTGTTCGGCCTCCCGTCCTTCTGGAGATGGTGGAGCGTTACATGCCGGCGCGAAGCACGATCGCATAAAGAGAAAAAGGCCCGGGCACTAGACCCGGGCCGCAACCAAACTAAACTACGCGTGCAACCTATGCATGCAACAGCGACAGCCGCTGCCCGACTTCCGGCAAGGCGTTCTCCAGAACCTCTTCGATGCGCTCGGCAAAGATGAATTCCATCTCGTTGCGCACCGCATCGGGAAGCTCG
>DASQDN010000037.1:0-8212 GCA_035634155.1 Bryobacteraceae bacterium
GAGGAAGGGAATAGGCTTCGAGTGTCCACGCCGGATACGGCTTATATATGCGAGCACGTGATTTTTGCGGCGCCTTTGATGCTTGCGCGTTATCTACTCGAGAAAGCACCGGTGGTTACGACGGAGTACTCGCCGTGGGTCACGGCTAACATCTCGCTTCATCGGATGCCAAGGGAGCGGGGCCTGGATCTCGCATGGGACAACGTCATCTATGACTCGACGTCGCTTGGATATGTAGCGGCAACGCACATGACTCTCGGCTCCCGTGTCGACCGCTCAGTTTGGACATGGTACACCGCTCTAACACACGGCAGGCCCGCGGCGATGCGGACCGAGCTTCTTACACAAACTTGGGATCATTGGCGAGACACGATCCTCGCTGATTTGTCTCGTCCACATCCTGACATCCGCGACTGTGTGTCGAGAATTGAGGTGATGCGAATCGGTCACGCCATGGCTCGTCCAACACCCGGAAGCATATTTTCCGAGGCACGAGCGCGCCTGGCAATGCCGCACGGTCGCATCCACTTCGCCCACTCAGACGTCAGCGGCTTCTCGGTATTTGAAGAGGCGCAGTACCGCGGCGTAGAAGCTGCAGACCGAACTATGCGCTTGTTGTCCAAGGGCTAGAATGATTCACACGGCCGAACCCGCTTGTGCAGCCGCGCTTTCTCCCACCTGCTGACGCCACATGGCGAAGTACAAGCCGCCTCGGCCAATCAGTTCCTCGTGTGTCCCGGATTCAACGACGGAGCCACGCTCCAGCACATAAATACGGTCGGCATGCATCACCGTAGACAGCCGGTGAGCGACCAGGATAGTAATTGCGCTACCACGCAGACTCACATCCCGGATCGTGCGACTGACCTCTTCTTCCGTCAACGAGTCGAGTGCGGAGGTCGCTTCGTCAAACACAATAAGATGTGGCCGTCGCAACAAGGCGCGCGCAATCGCGAGGCGCTGTCGCTCTCCGCCAGATACTTTTATGCCGCCTTCGCCGATTACGGTATCCAATCCCTTGTCGGCTCGCTTGAGCAGGGCGTCCGCCGCCGCCGAGCGTAGCGCGGCGAGGCATTCTTGATCGGTGGCGTCGGGGCGCACGAATCTGAGGTTCTCCCGAATCGTGCCCGAGAACAGTTGGGGGTCCTGCGTTACGAGTCCGATGCGCTCGCGAAGGCGATCCATGTCGACATGCGAGCCTTGCACGCCGTTGTAGCGAACCTCACCGGCGAGGGGACTGTACAAGCCGACCAGCATCTTCACCAGTGTCGTTTTCCCGGAGCCCGAGGGTCCGACGAAAGCAATCGTCTCCCCGCGGCGAACCAGGAACGACACGCCGGCAAGTGCAGGAGCAGAAGCCGAACGATGCTGGAACTCAATATGTGCGAACTCCAGCACAGTGAGATCGGAAACGTCTACTGGCTGCGCTGGCCGTACCTCACGAGGCGCAGCCAGGATCCCCGCGTAGTTCTCGAGCGACGCTTCTGTTTCTCGATAGATGTTCAGCACGTTGCCAAATTCCTGCAAAGGGGTGAATAGGAAGAACGAGTAAATCCAAAGCGCAAAGAACTGACCCACCGTTATCTCTCGCGAGAAGATCAGGTAGAGCATCAGGAAGAGAATGCTCGTTCGAAGCAGGTTAACGATGGTACCTTGCAGGAAACTGAGATACCGAAGCGTCTTCACCTTGCCGAGTTCTAGTCGCAGAATGCGTTCCGACGTGGAATTCAGGCGCAGCGTCTCCTGAGCTGCCAAGCCAAGACTCTTCACCAGTTCGATGTTGCGGAGCGACTCAGTGGTCGCGCCGGCCAGCGCGCTCGTCTCTGCCACGATGGTCCTCTGCGCTTGCTTAATCTTCTGACCCAACGTAATACTCACCCACGCGAGAATCAGGATAGTGGCGAGATAGACCGGCGCAATCGCCCAATGCACCGTCATCGCATACACCATCACGAAAATGAATCCAATAAACGTGGTGTAAACGATGTTGACAGCGGCGTTGAGGAATCGCTCGATGTCCGCACGGACTTTGTTTAGCTTGCCAAGGGTTTCGCCGCTCCGCTGATCCTCGAACGCATCGTAAGGCAAGTCCAAGGAATGCCGCACGCCGTCGGTGTACAGCGCCGCGCCCGTCCGCTGGACAACGTGACTGACGTAGTAATCCTGAAAGTTCTTTGCGATTCGCGATACCAGCGCGACGCCGACAGCGGCTGCCAGCAATAGCGAAACACCGCGGAGGAAATCGCCAGTGTCGTACTGGTCGTATCGCGTTGCGTAGCTGTCTATGATGTGGCGAAAAATCAGGGGATCCAGGAGCGAAAAGATCTGATTGATCGCAGCCAGTCCGAGCGCGCGCGCAAGAAGTCCCTTCTGCCGGCCAAGATACGAGATCAGAATCTGCATCGCTCCCCCTCCAACGAATATCAAGCGTTAAGCGTTGGCAGTGCTCGTCTTTGCCTCGGCTTCAGCCTTCCAACGCGCCTGCCACCAAGCGATCGCCTCGCGACCTTCCGGCGACTCCTGAACCAGTTTCTCAAGGTTCCTGAACATGCGCGGACTTCCCATCTGCTCCCGAATGCCGGCGATAAACGGTTCGATTGCTGCGTAGACCAGGAGATACTCGCCGTTTGTATCATGGAACAGCTCGGCGTTAATGCTGCCGTGATTCACGAGCGCTGCGGCCATTTCCCAGTAAGAAACCACCATTCTCAGGTACGCGCCCTTCTCGCTCATTACGGTGTCGACGACGTCTTGCGCGCTCTTCGGGCGAAACTGGGTGGCGACCCAGTCACGCGCCTCGCGCAACTTCGGTTCGCGGCGGAGTTCATACAGCTTCAGGATCAAGTCTGCGTCTTGATTGGTTGCCATGGGTTTGTGTCCTCTTTTACCTGTAGTTGCCCAGCCTTGAAGCTCGCTGAGTCAAAAGTATATTAACACAATAGTTGAATGTATCAACTATCAGAATTCGGTAAAATGGAGGCAATGGGAGAACCGCGTTCTAAGCGGATAGCTGACTTGCGAGACGACCCGCGCAACGGCGCATGGCGCCTATTCCTGGACGTCATGCTGGCCCACAAGGAGCGATTTTCGGCGGCGCTGGCCAAGTTTGATCTGAGTCCGCCGCAGGCTTTCCTCCTGCGCTCACTGGCGCCAGGAGCGGAGATTCGCATGTGCCACATCGCTAGCGCACTTTCGTGCGATGCGTCCAATGTGACTAATCTCGTAGATAGATTGGAAAGCAGGGGATTGATCGAGCGGCAGTCCGATCCGGCAGACCGCCGCATCCGCAACATCGTTCTTACAAAGGCAGGCGCAAAGCTGCGAACACAGATGCTCCAGGAAGCCTTCGCCCCGCCCGAGTCGCTGTCGGCATTGACCCCAGCGGAGTTGTCTACGTTCGAGAGTTTGCTCAGCAGAGTGTTGAAGGCTCACCAGGCGTCAGAGCCAGACGCGTGCGCTGAATAGTCATTCTTCTCGCAACGCGGACATCGGGTCCATACGGGCCCCTTTGAAGGCCGGTATCAAGGCAGCGACAGCCGAGCAGCAGATCAGCAGCAATGCGGCCAAAGCAAGTAGTTCCGGGTCATCGAAGCGAACTCCGAACAGTAAACTAGCCACAACGCGGCCTAGTCCCAAAGATGCGAGGGCTCCCGCAATCATTCCGGCAGCCAAAAGCAGAAGCACGTCACTCATCATCAGCCACAGAACCGAGCTTCGTTGAGCTCCCATGGCGATGCGGACGCCGATCTCGGCTCGTCGCTGCGTCACCGAGTACATCGTGGTTCCATAAAGTCCCACCATTGCGAGCACCAGGGCCAAACCTCCGAACACACTGGAGAGCGCCGCTACCAGCCTGGGTTGAAGAAGCGACTCGGTCACCTGCGACTCAAACGAGCGGAACTCGATGGACGCGTCTCGGCTGACACCGGCCACCACCCTCCGCAGTGACCCGATCAAGGACTCGGTCGGTACACGGCTGAGGATCGCGAACCGCAGGCTTGTTCCTGGCGCCCGATCCTGCGCGCCGGCCAAATAGCCGATCCGTCGCTGCTGCTCATTGAGTCGGTTGTACTTCGTATTCCGGACAACCCCGACAACCTGATACACCTCGCGCCCGGAGCCATCGCCCATTCCATCGAGCGCAATCGTTTTGCCGATTGGATTGGCAGCTCCAAAGAAGGTGCTGGCGGCGAACTCATTGATCACCATCACAGGCGCGGAGGTAAGTGTGTCGCGCTCGGAAAACTCTCGGCCGATGAGTATCGGTGTTCGCATCGTCTTGAAGTATCCTGCCGACACCCTATTCAGAAACAGCACTGTGTCTCTGGGGGATTTCGGAACGAAGCCTTCCGGGTGTGTGGGTTGAGCCCACCCGCTTGGCGCAATTGGAGTGAGGACGGAATGCGCCGCTGAAACAACGCCGGGCGTCGCCTTCACATGAGCAAGAAGTTCTTGAAACGTTTGGGTCCTCTGCTCCGCCGTGGTTTCCTCGGGAAGGTCAACGGTCATCAGGGTCACGCCCCGCCTGTCGAAGCCCGGATCGAGCGTAAGCAGGTTGCGCAGCGTGGTGGCAAACAGCCCGGCGCACACCAGCAATGTTAATGAAAGCGCTATTTGCCCGGACACCAGCACCCGGGCAGAAGCCAGGCGCGTGAATCCACGTACCGTGCCTCTTTGGCTTTCCTTTAGCACTGTACTCAGCCCGAGGCGCGTGGACCGCAGGGATGGAGCGAGACCGAATAGAACCGCGGTGATCAACGCTGCAGCCGTGGTGAAGGCAAGCAGCCGCCAGTCAGGCGTAATCGCGACGTCGATAGGATTGCTCGCGGTAGACAGCAGCCACAGCAACATCCGACTTCCCCAAATGGCGAGCACACACCCGCCCACCGCGCCCATAGCTGCAAGCAGCAGGCTTTCCGTCATCAATTGCCGCACCACGCGAACCCGGCTTGCGCCGATCGCCATCCGCACCGATAGTTCCCGCTGACGCGCCGCGCCTCGTGCTGATAGAAGGTTCGCGATATTGGCGCAGGCGATCAGCAGCACCAGTGCAGCAATACCCATAAGGGCGAACAAGGCCGTGCGGTACTGGACTCGCGCCTGGGAAAATCCTTGGCCAGCAGGCGTCAGTACCAGGCGGGGAGGATTGGAAGCGGGCGGCAGTGCGGCGCGCAGCCACTCGGGTGAAGCCGCTTGCAGGCGGTCAGTAGCTAGCGCCAACGTGTCTCCGGGGGATAGCCGGCCCATGATGCGTAGCCACCAGTGATGACGTTCGTCCTGATTGGTGCTACCCGCCTTAAGGGCGGCGCTAATGGGTACTGCCACGTCGTAGGCGCGCTCAACGTCAAGTCCCGTGAACCAGGAAGGCGTCACGCCAACGATCACGTACGTCCGCCGGTTCAGCCGTATTGTTCTACCTGCGGCCGCCGGGTCGCTATTCAGACGATTGCGCCAGAAGCGATAACTCACCACCGCCACCAGACCTTCGGCGCCGCCTCCGCTTCGATCGTCGGCCGGTGTCAGCGCACGGCCCAGCATGGGCGGGACGCCAAGAACCCGGAAGAAATCGCCGCTGACAAATAGCCCGTTTACCGCCTGCGCTTCACCTGCATCCGCGAGGTTGAACCGCGTCTGACTATAAGCTAAAACTCCTGAAAAGATCTTTTGGTTATCGCGAATCTGCTCCCACAACGGAGTATTCAACTCGTCATCGCCCGCAAGGCCCAGCCTCAGTTGCACCAGTTGCTCCGGATCTTCTACGGGAAGAGAACGCAGCATTACCGCATTCACAATGCTGAAGATGGCTGTGTTCGCGCCTATGCCAAGGACCAGCGACAACACGGCCGTCGCCGTGAAGGCAGGGTGATGTATCAGATTGCGAACCGCATACCGAACATCCTGCCGCAGGCGATCGGCGAACGTCCAGCCCCATGTCTCGCGACTAATCTCGTGAAGCAGCGCCGTGTTGCCGAACTGACGCTGGGCCTCGGCCTCCGCGTCGTGAAGGGGCATGCCGTCTGCCATGCGATCGGCAATCCTCAGGTCTTTGTGCAAGCGCATTTCTTCAGCCAGGTCTTGATCAAAGCGCTCGCCGTTCAAGCGAAACTGCAAACGCCGGAGAAGCTCCCATAGCCAAGTCATGCGGTCTCACCTCCCTGCAGCACCTTGTGAATGGCAAGACTCACTCGCTTGTATTGCTGAAGCTCAGCCTCGAGTTGGCTCTTACCGAGCGAAGTCAGTTTGTAATATCGCGCCCGCCGATTGCCCGCGGTTACGCCCCAACTTGCCGTCACCCAACCCTTCAGCAACATCCTTTGCAGGGCAGGGTAGAGGGACCCTTCCTCCACCTGCAGCACGGCGTCGGAAACCTGCTGGATCGAGTTCGCAATCTCGTACCCGTGCAATTCGCCGTGCCTGCTGAGCACGCGCAGAATCAGCATGTACAGCGTTCCGGGAGGGATCTCGTCGCGGCGCGTGCTAGTTGCCATAGTTAGACTATGTCAGTATCGACGAGGCGCCCTTCGGCTGTCAAGGACTATGTTTGCAATCGCCGCACGTAGACTTCAGCCGACCGGCGGATCGCTGCGCCATCCCCGAAGAGCCACAGGCGGGTGGCGTATGTGTCAATGCGGAACTCCCGGGCCTCTCCATCCAATCCGCCCGGCCTCTTCTCGAAAATGTCCAGCATCAGCGCGTGCAGCAATTCATGAAGACACGTATTCACCGAGAAGAATGGGATGCGATGACCATGCGCGTGATGGAGTGAAATCACGCAAAGGTGAAATCCTTCGTACCGGGTGGTAACGCCGCTGAGGCCGCGACCGTTATCCCACTGAGTCGGCACCAGCCCCGTAATCACCAGATTCAGTACGCGCGGAAGCAAACCCACGAATACCGGAGCGCCACTAGGTGAGCGTCGAATCTCGCCTTTTCCGCGAGTTCCGAGGATACGAACCTTGCAACCCGC
This sequence comes from Bryobacteraceae bacterium, assembly GCA_035634155.1. Lineage (GTDB taxonomy): Bacteria > Acidobacteriota > Terriglobia > Bryobacterales > Bryobacteraceae > DASQDN01. The sequence continues at coordinate 6,968 of DASQDN010000037.1, forward strand.
CAGGTCGCTTACAGCCTCACCCCAGACCCGCGACCAGAAGTCGGCAATCTGACGCGCGCTAAACTTCACCCGGTCATCTACGATCAACTGCACCGGGACTATGACGGCCGACTCGGCAGGAGGCGCCGCGTGGAGCGCTCCGGCCACGAGGAAGAATTTGCGCCGGCTCGCCACCGCGCTCACTGTACTAGTAATCTATAACAATGTCAATGTGGCTTGAAATGCGTTGACACGCTCCGTGGATCTATATCTTCTGCATTCCCAACGCCGGGGCCGCATGAAGCTGGCCGGATACTTGACAATGGGGCGACCCTAAGGACAGAAGGAAGGTACACAAATGACGATTCGTCGCGGCGCTTCCGGCGCCGACGTAAAGAAGATTCAGGCACGCCTGGCGGAGCTGAACCTCTATCGCGGCCCGATTGACGGCAGCTTTGGCGGAGGAACCGAAGCGGCCGTGAAGACGTTCCAACGCTCGTCTGGGATCGCGCAGGATGGCTCGGTCGGCTCAGAAACCTGGACCAAGCTCTTCGGGGATGCTCCGCCGCCGGTGAACGATATGGCAGGCAAGGACATTGCGCTGAGATGCCTCGCGTTGACCGCCTCGTTCGAAACCGGTTCCATGCCGCCGGACTGCTTCTGCGGAGTAACCGGCGACTTTGATGGACAGGGAATCAGCTTCGGCGCACTGCAATGGAATCTGGGGCAGGGAACACTCCAGCCTCTTCTCGCCGAGATGTTTGAACAGCATCCCGCCTTATGCCGGGACATCTTCCACGAGAACTTCCAAGTAGTAACCGCATTGGGCGAATCCAACCGCGAAGAGCAGATTGCCTTTGCGCGGTCGATTCAGAATCGCGCCAACTTCCGCATCAATGAACCGTGGAAAGGCATGCTGAAGCAACTTGGACGAACACCCGAGTTTCAAACCATTCAGGCCGAGCACGCCGCCAAGATCTACGGCAGAGCCCTTGCAATGTGCAAAGACTTTGGCCTAGCCACCGACCGAGGGGCGGCCCTGATGTTCGACATCTGCGTACAGAACGGTAGCATCAGCGCTGTAGTACGCGCTCAGATTCATGCCGACTTTGCCTCGCTTCCCAACCCGCACGACCAAGTGTCCCGCATGCGCATCATTGCTAACCGCAGGGCTTCCGCCGCCCGCCCCGATTTTGTCAACGACGTGCGTACACGCAAATTAGTCATCGCGGAAGGGGAAGGAACCGTTCACGGTATTCACTACAA
>DASQDN010000038.1:0-1728 GCA_035634155.1 Bryobacteraceae bacterium
TTCGGCAGGGCGCGGATTCTCGCACGAATGCGGCGGTCAAGCGGGTTTTTTGAGCACGCGGCCGACCCGCGCCCGGGCTGAACGGGACATTCTGGCTGGCGCCGGGGTTCATACTACGGCAGGGCGATTGCGCTATTACAACCTTTGCAATATTGTTGCATGAATCATGACCAACGATCAGTTCAAAGCAGGGCGTTTACGAGCGGGGCTGACACAAAAGCAGGCTGCCGCCGCCCTGGGAATCTCACAACCCTACCTGTCGCAGCTGGAGATGGGCCAACGCCCGGTGACACCGGAAGTGGCGCGCGCAGCCACCGCGTTGTATCGCCTCCCTGCCACAGCCTTGCCTATGCCCGAGCCACCGTCTGCCGGAGACGTTCCGGACCCGGCGCAACTTGCCCGGCAGCTCTCCGGTCTCGGCTATCCCGGGTTTGCACACCTGCGTCCGCGTAAAGCCAATCCGGCAGCCGTCGTCCTCGATGCGCTGGTTCAGAAAGACCTGGAAACCCGACTGGCGGCAGCGCTGCCCTGGGTACTGTTGAAATACTCGGACCTGGATTGGACGTGGCTGGTTCGCCACGCAAAGCTGCACGATGTGCAGAATCGCCTCGGGTTTCTCGTTGCAGTAGCAAGGGGACTTGCCGCGGACCGAGCGGAGCTTGACTCTGCATCCAGTCAACTCGCTCTCGTCGAGCAGCAGTTGGAACGTGCCCGCCTGGCCCGAGAAGACACTCTGTGTCGGGAATCCATGCCCATCGCTGAGCGTCGCTGGCTCAAGGCGCACCGCACGGCGCTGGCCCGGCATTGGAACCTGCTTACCGGGCTGACCGCCGATCAGTTGTCCTATGCGCCTTGAAATCGTGCCCATCGAACCGTGGCGATCGTTCCTGGCGGACCTCGATGGACTTCTGAAAGAGCCGATCGAGCTGCGCTGCCTCGGCGGGTTTGTCGTCACTCAACAATACGGCATCGGCCGCGAAACATCCGACATCGATTTCCTCAGCGTCTTCGCGCAATCGCCTGAGGACGACGTCGAATCGCTGGCGGGAATCGGGTCAAAGCTGCATCGCAAATACCGACTGTACATGCAACACGTCGGGATCGTGACGCCGCCGGCCGACTATGAAAGCCGGTTGGTTCGTATGTTTCCTTCCGCCCCTTGGAAGCGACTGAGGCTCTTCGCCTTGGACGCCACCGACGTCGCGCTTTCGAAGCTGGAGCGCAACGCCGAGCGGGACCGCGAAGATTTCTTCGCCTCGCTCACGCCGGATATATAGACCGACAGGTTCTGAAACAACGGTACTACGAAGAACTGCGTCCCTACCTGCCCAACAGGATTTCATGGCACGACAAGACGTTGGAGCTATGGCTGGAAATGGCGTGGCCAAATGCCTAACCGCCGACGTCAAAACCATCCCTCCTTCGCCGGCTGCTGCGCCAGCCGTTGAAACGTTTGTTTCATCGAATTCACGCGGAAGATGTAGCCGCGCACGGAGTGGTCGCCGCACTTCTGGCCGGGACGGGTGCGGAAGCCGCGGCGGGCATAGCTGGCGCCGGCGCCGGCGCCGCATACGTGAATTACTGCGGCCAGATCCTGTTTTTGTTTGAGCGTCGCCGAGCGGATGCGGTGACGGCCGAGAATGGTGGCGATGCGCCGATCCAGATAAGCGGAGGTCATTTCCACCGCGTGCGAGGGAATGACACGCATGTACAAGCTGTTGAACCAGC
>DASQDN010000039.1:0-7623 GCA_035634155.1 Bryobacteraceae bacterium
CGAGCCCATCTCCAGCCGTTGGGAAGGAGTTGTCTGGATTGCCGCTCTGCTGACGATGACCATCGGCAACTTCGCCGCAATCACGCAAAACAACATCAAGCGACTTCTGGCCTATAGCTCAATCGCGCATGCTGGCTACGTGCTCGTTGCGATAGCCGCACACAGCCAGATCGGCACTCAGGCGGCCATGTTCTACCTCGCCTCTTATGCCTTCATGAACATCGGCGCTTTCGCCATCGTCACCCACTTCGCGCGTCAAGGCGAGCGCTATCTCGAAGTCGACCAGATGGCTGGACTAGCCTATCGTCAGCCGGCCACTGCCGCTATGATGGTGGTCTTCCTCCTGTCTTTCATCGGTGTGCCGCTCACCGCCGGCTTCTTCGGCAAGTTCTACGTCTTCAAAGCCGCCCTGGATGCGGACCTCGTGTGGCTCACTGTGCTCGGCTTGCTGAACAGCGCTGTTGCGGCTTATTACTACCTCCGCATCATCGTCGTCATGTACATGCATGAGCCGACGCCTGCCACCGAAGGACTGCAACCGTTGAGCGCCGGAATCAAGACCGCTCTTGTGGCTTCGGTCCTAGCAACGATCATCCTGGGCGTGTTCCCGTCGTGGGTACTTGAATTTGCCGGCACTTCTGCGACACTCATTAAATAGGAGTGCTCAGCCGCCGCAGTTTCGCAATCACCGGACTGGCCGCTGCCGCTTGTAGCAGGAAGAAGACAGCCGGTTACGACGTCTTCGTCGCCAACGAAGCCGGTGATGCTATCGCCGTCGTCGACCTCACCGCATTCGCTCTTACCAAGCACATTCGCCTCGGCGAAGCGCCCACCATCGTCATCGCCGACTCCAGTCAAGCCCGAGTCCACGCGCTAGCTCCCAACTCCGGCACGGTGTACGAGATCGACACCGGCAAACTCACGGTCGTCCGCAAGGTGACGCTAGGGCCCGCCCTTTCCATGCGACGACTCGGCGATTCGCTGTGGATCCTCGGAAAGCAATCGCTCGCCGAACTGCCTCTAGATACCTTCAAGCGTGGCCGTACAACCGCGCTGCCTGTCGAAGCACACTCCTTCGACCTGAGCCATTGGACAAATCGAGCCGTGGTTAGCCATGGCCCTGCAGGAAGTCTGTCCATTCTGGATCTTGTATCCCACACCGTCGTTGCGCACGCCAAAGTCACAGATGCGCTGGGAGCCGCACTGTTCCGCTCCGATGGCAAAGGCGTGTTGGCCGCTGACATCGCGCACAATCAACTGTGCGTAATGAACAACCAGGCGCAGATGATCGCCCGCCTTCCGTTGGCGCTGCGGCCCGACCATCTCTGCTTCAACCAAGACGGCGGCCAGCTCTTCATCACCGGGGAAGGACGTGACGCCGTTGTCGTGGTGTTCCCGTACTACGTGCCTCAAGTGGCGGAAACCGTCCTGGCCGGAAATGCTCCGGGAGCCATGGGCGTCTCCCGCACGCACCTCTTTCTAGCCAATCCCAAAGCAGGCGATGTGACGGTACTTAACATCGCGCGCAGGAAGGTGGAAGCCGTTACCGCCGTCGGCGCTGACCCTGGCTTCATCACCGTCACGCCGGACGGCAACTTCGCCCTGGTCCTCAACCGAGCCTCCGGAGACATGGCCGTGATCCGCGCCGGAGCCATCGTCGCAGAAGCCGCGGGCCGCCTGCGCTCCGCACCTCTATATACAATGATCCCCGTCGGCTCGCGCCCCGTGAGCGCCGCTGTCAAACCTGCGTAAACTCGTCTTGGTATTGGTTCCAGGCATGCGGAACCCGCTCACTTGTACGGGAGTCAACCCTATGTAATGGCTGATGGGGCGACAAAGTATCGCGACAATAAGGACAGGCCGATGAAATCTGAGACGATGACGACCAAATCAAGCCTAGTGAAGACCGCGCCGCGACTGAAGTCCAGTTCTTCGTCCGTGTCACTTCGGCCGGACGGTTAAAGGTAGACGGTCGCACGCTGTTCAGCAACGAGAAGGTGCAGCGGGACGTCGGGTATCGATTGTCGTTTTCACTCGGCCCTGCGTGGATGAGCGTTCCCTGTGCTCGCTCGTTTATTCGTTACTGCGCTCCAACTATCTGACTGGGGACGAACCGTTTGGGCTGCTTGGACACGGTACGCCTCCCATACCGAATACAGCGGGAGGCGTTCTGTTGTGTATTGTTTGCCGTGGCTATTGCATCCATGCTGAACGGTCCGAGTGGGAGATCTGGCGACGCGCTTTCACCAGGAGGACGCTCGGTGCTCAACTCAGGCGCAGATTTCATCGTTATGCAAAGCTGGCAAGACGTGGCGCGTGGGAGTATCTTTACCTTCACTGTGCGTTCTGCGACGCAAGCGCATGGATGGGAACCAAAGTATCGGTGGGAAGAGATAAGACGTATGGCATTAAACTGGGCCACGCGGCAACAGAAGAACCAGTTGCTCATACTGCTGAATGAAGCTGCCGAGTATAGCCGAATGATCTCTGTAAGCATGAGCAATCGGACATTCTACGTGGGATAGGTAAAGTCGATTCCTAGCCTGGACCTGCGGAAACTTACTTCAGACTTTATCCGGTATTCAGCGTCGATCGCGATAAGGATACGCCCAGTTTCAAACAACAAACGCTATCAGCCAGTTCAATACGCAAGGTCCAGGATTCTGTTTTCGTCACATTGACGATGGCCGACTGTTGAGGTCGCAAACTTCTTTGAGCCTACGGTTTACACGAAGTACTTCAGGGACCAAGATCCTTCACTGAATCGCACTGCTTAAGAGTTAGTAGAGCCGTTGCAGGCTACTCGTGTGGGCAAGCAGACTGAAGCGCCGACACGGAAAGCCAGTGCCGGCGCGTCAGTCCCACCCACTAGCTACGGCCGCGTCGCCAGGAACACGTTCGTCTGGCTCGTAGCATTACCAACAATGATCTGCACCGGCACCGTCGTACCTCGAGGAGTATCCGCCGGCACCCGGGCATTCACCTGTAGCATCCCCGCCACCAGACCCGGAGCCGCGCCGGCATAGGTCACGTCCGCAACCCGGCCGCCGATTCGGACGCCCACCGGAAGCAGCGGCTTGGGCGTTCCCAATACCACCGACCCATCCGCCAATGTGCCCTCCATGCGCCCTGCGCCCGTCGCATAGATCGAGATCACACTTCCAGGCTCCGCCCCGTTCAGCCGAGCGTTAATCGTCCCATCCTGGTTGATGATTGCGCCCTGACCCGCCGTGTCGAGCATGAACACACCCGGCGCCGCCTCAACCACCGCCACATCCACCGTATTCGAAGACAGGCCGTTGTTCAGCACCTGAACACGAGTGGTGGTCCGGCCAAACACTCCGAACGGCACGATCGTCGTCACCTGACCCGCCACCGTGTGAATGATAGGAGCAGAGATCCCGTCAAACTGGACCTGTACGTTCGAGACGCTCGTCGCCAAACGCCCCGCCGAGTCATACGTGCCGGATATCAACTGTGTCGGCCCCAGATTGCTGCCGAAGATCGTCACCAGTTCGCCCGGTGCAATCGCCCCCGGAGCAAAGCTGGCCGCATTTGTCACACCCGTGATCGCCGGCTGTCCCGCCGAAACGTTGAACGTCACAGCGATCTGAATCGGGTCGCCGCCGTTGCTGGGCGTTACGGTGACTGTTCCGTTGTACGTGCCCGGCGCCAGCCCGGAGGCGTTGGTTCCAATGTTCAGGAAACCCGGCGTGATCCCGGAAGCTGGTTCCACGGTGAGCCAAGCTCCCCCACTGGTGGTGGCCGTGAAGTTCAAGGGAGTGCCGGTGCTCGCAATCGACAGGGACTGCGATCCTGGCCCGTTAAACGTCAACTGCCGTTGTGCGATGTTCAGCACGCTCACCGGTGTGACCACGGCCGTCACCGGAACCAGAACGGTCCCGCCCGCATTGCCCGTCGGCCGCACGCGAATCGTTCCGCGATAGGTGCCGACACCCAAGCGCGACGTATCCACCACCACCGACACAATCCGAGGCGTTTCCCCAGCCGTCGGGTTCACCGATAGCCACGTGCCGCCGCCGTCGGATTCCCACTCAATCGTGAAAGGAGTCCGGCCACCTGCTACGACGCTGTTGATCTGCAGATTCTGCGACGAAAATGGCGAAGCAAGCGTGTGCTGGAACAGTAACGATTCTGGTCCCAGTGTGATATTCGCCGGAGAAGCCACCCGCAACGTGACCGGAACCGTCACCGGACTGTTCGACGCCGACGACGTGATCGTGATCGACCCGTTGTGCTGCCCGGGCGTGAAAGCTCCAATATTCACCGCGCGCAGCTCAAACGAATCGGGAGTCGTACCCTGGCTCTTCGACACACTGATCCAAGGCGTGTTCGTCGTAATGGTGTACGGGATCTGCGCCGAGCCCGTCTGCTGCACCGTCACCTGCTGAACCGGGCTGGTCGCCGCCGTGTAAGCCACAGAGATCTCGATGGCGGACGGCGTCACCACCATCGTGTTCTGATTCGGAGGAGGTGTCCCCGAAGTGGTAATAGTCGTGACGAAGGTCTGGTTGGCTACCCGCGAACACCCGCTCACCTGCGAGGCCGCTTGTAGCGTGAACGTGTAGGACCCGGCCTGGGTTGGAGTTCCCGTGATCGTAGTCGAACTGCCGGAAGGACTCAAGGTAAGTCCCGGAGGGAGGGAGCCGGAAATCACCGACCAGTTCACGACCCCGCCGCTAAATGGATTCGAAGAGCACGCGCCCGTCGTAGTTAGAGTCTGGTTGTAAGCGGTACCTACCACGCCGGCTGCAATCGACGTCGTCGTGATCTGAAGCGTACCCGTCCCTGCGGAACCGACTGTTGCTGAGAATGGCGCAGTCACCGTCACGCCCGTAGCGTCCCGAGCCGTCACGTTGAAAGCGTATGTCCCGGCAACCGAGGGCGTACCCGTCAGCACGCCCGTGTTCGGATTCAGCCCCAGCCCCGGCGGCAGAATACCTGTCGCCGACCAGGTATACGGAGCAGTTCCACCGGTCGCTCCGAATTGGTATGTGTAACCCGAACCGACAACCGATGACGGGATGGGCGAGATCGACGTGAACGTCAACGCGCCGCCGCCCGGGTTCGAACCAGCAGCCGCTTGCGAGATCGTGATCGTTCTATCCGCCAACAGAATGGAACCGGAGCGGGCGCCGCCCGTGTTCGCGGCCACTGAAAACGTGACATTCCCATTGCCCTGACCCGTAGCCGTGGAAGTGACTGTAATCCACGAGGCAGCCGTACTAACCGTCCAGGAACAGTTTTGACCCGACGTGACCGCCACCGAACCTGCCCCACCGGCGCCGGCAAACGACTGCGGATTCGCCGTCGCCGTGTAGCTGCACGGCGTGCCGGCTGTAATGCTCACCGGAATCAACGGGGACACCAGATCCTCGCCGATAATCGCGCGAATGAATCCGGTGGCGGGCGTCGATCCAAGCACCAAATCGCAATAAGCCTCACCTTGCGCGTTGGTAAACGCAAGGTTATTGGGGCCTTGGCACACCGCCGTCGGATCCGAACTTTGCTGCTGCTCCTGCACCCTAATCCCGACATTCGGGATCGGAACGCCTGCATTCAATCCCGCCGCCGCGAGCACTCGAATCCCAAACGCCCTTGGAACAACTGTGCCCGGCGGTCCGGTAATGTCGGTCGTAACTGGAATAAGAATTGCGTCCGGATGGAAGCGATCCGGTGAACCTCCAATCCGGGTTCGCGTGCTAAACGTCGTTTCCGTGAATTCGACGGTTCCGTAGCCCTCGGCAGTGGCCGTGTACTTGGACGCTACGTATGATTCACCCTGGAACAATTGAAGACCGCCCACAATCGCCGAGGCGTTGCCGGAGGCGTCGGTCACCTGCGATACCTGACCCAGAGCAGGTCCCTGCCACTGGACAGGAACGTTGGCCACTCCTTGGCCGGCGGCGTTCACCGCCCGTACAACCAGGGGCTGGTTCGCCAGGAACTGCTCCGGCACCAGTTGCGCGTTGCCGGAAACAATCAAAAGCCTCTGGGCCGAGGCCGGAACCGTAAGCAGTGCGAGTATTAGAGCGAAATAAAGACGCATGGGGGCACAACTCCTAGGACTAGGAACGCGGGCGGTACGTACTGATTTTACATCTTTCAACGGCGGGCGCCAGGGCCGACTCACTCCGACAACAATTAAGAGTAACTGACGTTACTCTGATGCATTCCAACGCTGTTCTTCCCTTTCGATTCGCCTATTGACTCTTTTCGAGGACGGGCTACAATCGGGTAGGTCAGAGAATCGAACGGAAACCCCCTTCCATGTTCAAAACAAAAAAGACCCGTCCTGAAGGTACAGCGTCGGAGAAAAATTACGCCAGCAGCGATGTTTCCCGGATCGCGGGAGTCAGCTTGCGGCAGTTGCAGTGGTGGGATGAGCGCAAAGTTGTGTCGCCTCGGCATGAGGGCCACAAACGCGTCTACGCCGCCGAAGAAGTAATCGAGGTTACCGTTATCGCTGAGCTTCGGCGGAAGGGATTTTCGCTCCAGAAGATACGTCGCGTGCTTCGATTTCTCCAGCGCGAGATGGGTAAACGCCTCAGCGAGGTGCTGAGCGGGGAAAGCGATCTGCACTTAGTCACCGACGGCAAGACCATCTACCTCGAAGACAGCTCAGACAAGATCATCGATATCCTCAAAAACGCCAAGCAGCCGATGTTTCTGGTCTGCGTTAGCGATCAGGTCCGGCGCCTTAACGGAACTCCTGTGCGCAAACCCGCTAAGCAAGAAACCGGAGTGGCCGTTCGCCGAGCCAAAGCCATGTAGGTTGGGCGGCCACCGCGCCGCCCTGTCCTTCTTCCTTCGCCCTCCAGCTCGACGATTTCCGCACCTAAACCTACCGAACCTCCGTCCAATAAGCGACGGGCATCGTCGCTCGACGACCTGTCTCCGATATTTGTGCCTATACTATAGTTGGGAGGTTCCCACTCTTGGCCGCTCGCCGTCGCTCGCTGATCATTGCACCCGCCATTGTATTTCTCTGCTCCATTCTCGGGGGAATGTTTGGACCCACGATTATGGGCGCATCTGCCGCCACCTCGGAAGATGAACTAAAACAAAGTCTTAGAGCCTTCACAAAAGTGCTCGGCGCCGTCGAAGAAAACTTCGCCGATAAAGTTTCGCCGGATAAAACCATCTATAAAGGGGCCATCCCGGGTATGACCCGGACGCTCGACCCCCACACCAGCTTCTTCGATCCCAAAGATTTCCAACTGCTTCGCGAGGACCAGAAAGGCCACTACTACGGAGTGGGTATGACGGTGGCGCCGCGCAACGGCAAGACTATCGTGATCGCTCCCTTTATGGGCTCCCCTGCTTACAAGGCGGGCATCCGTCCCGGAGACGTCATCCTGGAAGTCAACGATAAGAAGACCGACAACATGACCACCACAGAAGTCGCCGAACTCCTCAAAGGACCCCGCGGCTCCCAAGTGCAGGTCATTATCGCCCGTGAAGGAGCCGACAAGCCGGTCGTTTTCAACATCGTTCGCGACGAAATCCCCCGCAAGAGTGTGGAAGACGCTTTCTGGATTCGTCCGGGCATCATGTACCTGGACATCCAGTCCTTCAACGAGAACACCAGCCGGGAAGTGG
>DASQDN010000040.1:0-5821 GCA_035634155.1 Bryobacteraceae bacterium
TTAAGAACAACTAGAGGTTACTGGCGCTACCCGGTGGCATTCTCTCGCGAGAAGAACTTTGGGTTCCGTTTACTGCCGACCTCAATTCCCTATTGCCATTGTCCAATCTATCACGATCTTCGGAGCTTGGCAAGCCCTTGGACTCGCTTTCACCCCGTTTGCGTCCAATTGGCTAACGGCGACAGACCCAGAATAGCAAACGCCCTAGTACTGCGCAAGTGTTCCGGGCATTTTTGTACGCTAAAATCCGGTTCGTTCTGCAATTTCCCTCCGGGCGCTCAGCGGCCGCTATTTACCATCGGAAGAGCGAAGTGGAAGGTAGAACCGCGTCCCGGAACACTCTCGGCCCACATCCGTCCGCCGTAGCGCTCGACAATCCTCTTACAAATGGCCAGCCCCAGCCCGGTGCCGGGATACTCGTCTTTGTGAAGCCGCTTGAATAGACCGAAGATCCTTTCGGCGTAACGCATTTCAAAGCCAATTCCGTTGTCCCGGACCGACACGAACCAGTAGCCGTCGTCCTGCTCGGCCCAAATGTGGATCTCTGGTGCGACATCCGGCTTTCGATATTTAAGAGCATTAGCTAGTACGTTCTGGAAAACATGCGCGAGTTGCGCGGTGTCTCCCTTCACCATAGGGAGTCGGCTGGCCGACACGGTCGCGCCGCTTTCTTCGATCCGATTCTTCAGTACCGCGAGTGCCTCTTGTAAGGACAGGCCCAGATCGGCGTCGCCCACAGCGGGGTCTTCATTGTGAACTGTTCGCGAGAAGGTCAGCAGGTCGTGGATCAATGCTTCCATGCGTGACACGCCTTGTCGAACAAAGGCCGCGTACTGACCCAGTTCACCTTCTTTGTCTCCGACTGTTCGAAGGATCAGGTGAGTGTAGATATTCACCATCCGCAGCGGCTCCTGAAGATCATGACTGGCGACATACGCAAACTCCTCGAGTTCGCGGTTCATGCGCCTGAGTTCCTCTTCCGTTCTGAGCTGACTGGTAATGTCGGTGTTCGTGCCGAACCAGCGCATGACCTTGCCCTGGCTGTCTTTCATGGGCTCCGAGCGAGTCAGGAACGAGCGAAACGTTCCATCGGCGCCTTTCAACGGGAATACCATTTCGAAAGGTTCACCCGAGGCGATCGCGGTTCCCCATCGCTCGATCACTTCCGGCAGCACAAACGCGTCGTGGACACTCTGCCAGCCCCATCCTTCCATGTCGGCGAGCACGGTGCCGGTGTAGTCGTACCAGCGGCGGTTGTACCAATATATATAGCCGGTCTCGTCAGCCATCCACGCCAGGTGCGGAATCGTTTCAGCTAGAGTTCGGAACTGGCGTTCGCTTTCCTCGAGCTGCTTGCGCGCCTCCACCATCGCGGTGACCTCAATGGCATGGACGAAGATGCCGTCGATGCTTCCGTCGACGTCGCGCGTGGGAGCGTAGACGAAGTTCACATATACGTCTTTGAGGCCGTCATCTCCCCGATCGATTCGAATGAGGGACTCGTAGCCGTGCACTGGCTCCCCCGTATGGTACACGCCATCGAGGAGACTGGCGTAGGCCTGCCCCTCGACCTCGGGCATGGCGACCGCTACTGTTTTTCCGAGCAGCGCATCGGCCGAACGGCCGACCATCTGCAGGAAATGGGTATTTACCCACTCGAAGCGGTGCTCCGGGCCGCGCAGAATTGCGACCGCAGCCGGAGTCTGCAGGAGGAGTTCACGCCAACGCCGCCGGTCAGACTCGATCTGCCTGGCGGCGAGATTCTGCTCAGTGACATCGCGCGTAGAACCAGCGACCGATTCGACCTGGCCGTCGGCGTCCAGCACGGGCACTAAGATGTATTCATAGTGGCGGGTGTCACCCTCGAGTCCTGTGTACGGGGTTTGATCCCTAACCGGCTGTCCGGTGTCGATGACGCGCTGGATCTGTTCCTGAAGCCGAGCGGCATGCTCGGTCGGATATCCTAACTCGAAGAAGTTCTTTCCTACCGATTCCTCGAAGGACTTGTTCCAAAGCGACAGAAGCGCTTTATTGATGTACGTGAAGCGGCCGCTCAGGTCGAACGTGTATGCGAAATCGGGTGTGTGCGAAAGAACGGTGTCAAAGGTCTCCCATTGTTGTTGAAGATCGGCTTCGGCCCGCTTCTGGTCCTCGATATCCGTGGATGTGCCAAACCACTGCAGGACGGCGCCATCTTCGCCGACCAGGGGGAGAGCGCGAATCAGGTGCCATCGCCAAGAATTATCGGCGCCGCGGAGAAGGCGAAACGCATTCTCATATAGCTCGCCCGTCGCGAGGCATGCGTTCCAACGCCTGATCGCTCGCTCTCGATCCATCGGATGGATGAAGTCCGTCCAATGCGCCCTCGACACGGTCTGTTCAGACACATTGAAGTAAGCAATGCCTTGACCGTTGACGTAGTCGACGCTGCCGTCCGGAGTGGCGGTCCACACCATTTGAGGAATGCTTTCTGCCAGGAAGCGGAACCGTTGTTCACGCTCCCGAAGCTCGCGGGTCACGTGGACGCGCTCGATCGATTCCCAGCAGCGATTCGCGACCAGTTGCACCAGTTCGACCTCATCGTGGCGCCACTGGCGGGGAGAGGTCTGGTGCACAGCCATCGCGGCAACGAAGCGTCCCGCCTTCAGGAGAGGCACACAAATCACCGACCGGATCAGAGTGGCGCGATAGGATTCGCGGATTGCATCGACGCGGGGGTCAGTTTCGGAGTCCTCAACAATGTACGGCTTGCCTTCCCGCATCAGTCTCAGGCATTCCTCGCCGAACTGGGTGAAGGTATACCGGCCAACGATGCTGGGGACGCCGAAATTGAAATCGCCCGTGAGGTTGAAAGTGTCTTCGTCGGGTTCTACGTCCGCATAAGCGCATCGATTCACCCGCAGTTGTTCGCCGAGCAGGCGAGCCGCGGCTTGAGTGATCTCGAAGGCGTCGCTCATAGGGCGCGTCACATCGTCCAAACGAACCAGGAACTCATTGCGCTGTTCCAGCGCTTTTCGCTCGGTGATGTTGCGACCTTCGGGAACGATGAGGACGACTTCGCCGACGTCGTTGCGTACAGGATGAAGGGAGATGTCGAAGGTCTCGCCGGCGCCAGACGGGCGGATCAATGTCGCTTCGTAGCGAACGAACTCACCCGCCGCTGCGCGAAGCACGCCGCGACGCATCGCCTCGGCAGCACCCGGCGTATGCGCAAACCAGGGAGTGTCCCAAAACGGGCGGCCGACTATCTCTTCGCGCGTGTTGCCGGCGAATTCCAGGGAAGCTCGGTTGGCCTCCAACAGAGTTCCGTCGGGCGCGAGCAAACATATGTATTCATACGTGCCGTCGTAGATGGCGCGCAACCGTTCTTGGGCACGCTTTTGTTCGGTAATATCCTCGATGGCAGCGATCATTTGCGGCGGGCTTCCATCGGTATTACGGTGAACGGCAACCGATACTCGGGCCCAGAATACTTCCCCGTTCTTGCGGAGGTATCGCTTTTCAATGGCGCCGCTCGGGCGGGATCCGACCGCTAAGTCGCGAATAAACTCTCGGGTGACACGCACGTCCTCCGGATGCGTGAGGCCCAAGGGCCCGAGGGCAATCATCTCCTCCCGGCTGAAGCCTAGCATCTTTATGTAAGCTTCGTTGAGTTCAATGATGCGACCTTCCGCATCGGCCAGCGCCATCCCGATCGGAGCCTCGTTGAAGGCGAGACGAAAGTGGGCTTGGCCGATGCTTTGACCAAGTTCGCCGTCAACGGTCGTTATCTGCCTCGGCTTGACGAAATCGGTGACGTCATCGACCCGATGGACGATGAACCGGACCTTCCCGTCGTCTCCAAGCACAGGCGCATTGACCGGGTTCCAGTAACGATCCTCGAGAGTACCGCCCGGTTTCTGAATGCCGAATCTTTGTACCGGCATGACGTCGGGCTCACGTGTAGCCAGGACGCGCTCGAAGGAAGCACGCACATTGCTGAGTGCGGCCGCATGGGTCGGGCTGTCGTCAGCGAAGACTTCGAAGAGACCGCGGCCAACGAGATCGGCTCGCTTCTTTTCGCTCGCTCGCAGGTATGCGTCACTGACCGCAAGGATGGTAAAGGTGGGGCTGTCGGGAAGGACCGCTACCTGCAAGCAGGCGGCTAGTTCGAAAAGAGCTTTGAAATCGGCAGAATGTCCAGGCGCGTTGTCGCCGGGATCGGGAGTCACAGTCGGCTCCATTCCAAGCAGTGATTCGGATGGGGCAACATGGGGGCGCCTGGGATCTTCACGTTCGGAACAGGGCGCCGGTCGGACGCGCGCGTCCAAGGACTATAGTGGCATATTGTCTGGCGGTTTTCATGCTCTCGTCCTGCTTTCAGCATTACTGCACGAGCTTTGATGATTCAGACAGTCCGGAGAGTGCAGCCGCGCTTGGCGCCGATGCAGTCGTGGACCGATAGCGCTCGCTAGTCACTATCGCCAGATGGAAGGGTGAAGTAGAATTCGGATCCTTGGCCAAGCTCGGATTCTACCCACATCCGGCCGCCGGCCCGCTGTACCACCCGTTGACAGATCGCTAACCCGAGCCCAGTTCCAGGGTATTCGTGTGCCCCATGCAGTCGCTTAAACAGACCGAAGATGTCTTCCTTGTATTGAGCATCGATCCCGATGCCGTTATCCTTTATCCGGAATCTCCAGAAGTTGCCGTCTGGCGATGCATCTATTTCGACGACGGGAGGAGAAGCTCTTCGATACTTGATGGCATTTCCGATCACGTTCTGGAGAATTTGCACTAGCTGAACTGGAGCAATTCTCACCTGGGGAAGAGCGGGACCGCGCACAATGGTGGCCCCGGCGTCTTCGATGCTCGCACTCAAGTTTGAAAGCGCCCAGTGGAGCGCCTCTTCGGCAGAGGCCACAGGGGCGGGCTCTTCACTGATGGCGGAAGCTTGGGTGAACGCCAGCAGGTCGCGAACCAGAGTCTCCATTCGAAGAGCTCCGGCGACGGTGTGACTTAGGTATTCATGGCTCTCGGCGTCCAGCACTCCCGCGAGCTTGCGCCGAAGTAACTGGCTGTAGATAGACACCATTCGCAGCGGCTCCTGCAGATCGTGCGAGGCCGAGTGAGCGAACTGGTTCAAATCCTCATTGACACGCGTCAGCTCTTCATTGGACCGGCGAAGCGCATCCTGTGCGCGTTGCGAGGCAGAGAACAAGGCCGCGTTATCCAGCGCAATGGCTGCTTGAGCGCCGATTCCCTTCCCCAGGGTTTCTTGCTCCTCGGCGAAGATGCCTGCGGCCGAGTGGCCGAAAAACAAGCCGCCCAGCACAATTCCGGATCGCGCAATCAGCGGTACAGCCAGATAGCTTCGAACGGGAAGGTGCCCCTTCGGCATTCCGTGATACGGAGCATTGTGCCCGTAGCGCGGATCCTTAGTGATGTCGTCACTGCGGACGATGCATTCGCCCCGGAACGTGGGACCAAACACATGCGTGTTCCGCGGCATCGGGAAGCCTTCGAAGGGGGAATGCGGCACGCCTGAGAGTGTGTAGAGCGTGTACGACTCCCCGCGCTCGTCGAGCACATTGTGAAAGAGGGCCCCGAATTCGGCCCCAACGAGCTGTGTCGCGATGTCCGTGATTTTCTGGGTGAGCTTCTGGGTATCAAGCTCGGACACGAGAAGCGCGCCTGCCCGATTGAGTAACTGGGCCGTGCGCCGGGCTTTCTGCTCGTCTTGCGTGCGCGATTCCAGTTCGGTGATATCGCGCGCAACCTTAGAGGCTCCGATGATGGCCCCGTTGTCGTCAGTGATGGGCGAGACGGTGACCGAAACGGT
>DASQDN010000041.1:0-3773 GCA_035634155.1 Bryobacteraceae bacterium
AGATAATGTTCGAGATCCAGCGCAAGCTCGCGGGGATATTCTCGACGGGAAAGATCAAACCCGACAGAAGGAAGACCAGGAGAAAGCCTCCCAGAGCGACGGCTTGAATGGCTGCGGCCTGGTTCGGGATTGCGGCGCCGATAAGCGTGCCGTACGTCGCTACGCAGAACGCGTAAAAGACGGTCCCTACCAGAAGCGGCGTCGGATCACCCGCAAAGCCCAAGCCGAAGACGACGAACATTGCAGTTAGGGAAACCAGCCACTCGGCCATGGCAATCAGCATGAACGCAAGGATCTTGCCCAGCAGGAACTCGTGGGCGGAGATGCTGGACGCATAAACCTGCAGGATCGTCTTCTGTTCGCCTTCTTTGGACATCGCGAGCGCAGCCAGCAGCGGAGGGAACATTGACAGGCCGAGCACGAACATGCCCGGAGCATAGAACTTCCGGGATTCACGACCAGGGTTGTACCAGAGCCGGGTCTGTGCTCCCACCAGCGGCCTCGCGTCTCTTCCGGCCTGTGTGTAGGCCCGGATGATCTGAGTGGAATAGCCTTGCATCAGCTTCGCGGTGTTGGCGTCCGTGGCATCCATCAGAACCTGCACTTCCGTCGGCCAACGCCTGAGAACGTCCCGGCCGAAGTGGCTTGGAATGATGAGAACCGCTTTGGCCGTGTTTGACGAAAGCGCCTCCTCTGCCGGCCGTGAGGTGGGCCAACTGACGACGCGAAACGACAGCGAAGCCCGATACGCAGCAATTAACTCGCGAGATTGCGGTGAGCTGTCAAAGTCCAACACCACTAATGGCAGGTCGGTCACAGTCAGCGCGATGGCGTTGCTCAGCAATAACACCAGCACAAGAGGCAAAGCCAGGGCCAGCGTCAGCGCCAGCCGATCTCTGCTGATCTGCGTGAGTTCTTTGCGAGCTTGGGCGAGGATTCTGCGCATATATTCAGTCCTCGGATGCGACCTTGCCCTCTCGACGGGCTTTCTCAACGACGGCGATAAACACGTCTTCCAGCGAGTAGCTTTGCTCTTCTACATGTCGTACTTCCACCCCGGCCTTGGTGAGCTTGGAGATGGTGGCTTGCTTAGACGATTCCACGTCCTCATCAGCGATGACATGCAAACGGTCACCAAAAAGCGACACACGCCATCGCTCGGTTTGGGTCTTCAGCAGATCGGCCGCCTTTTGCGGCTGGTCGACGATAAACTCCAGCAGGTGTCCACCTTGCTCTGCCTTAACGCGGCTGGGTGTACCTTCCGCTACCAGTTCGCCGGCAACCATGAAGCCCAGGCGGTTGCATTGTTCGGCTTCCTCCAGATAGTGCGTAGTGACCAGGATCGCGGTGCCCGAATCCGCGAGCTTGTTGATCATGCGCCAGAAAGCGCGGCGCGCCAGCGGATCCACACCGGATGTCGGCTCGTCCAGAAAGAGCACGTTCGGCTCGTGCAGAATGGCGGCGCCGAACGCGACACGCTGCTTCCAACCACCCGGGAGGCTGCCCGTGAGTTGCGCCTCCTTGCCTTCCAGTCCCGCGAAGGAGAGCACCCAACGCTTCTTCTCCTCGCGTTCCTCGGCGGGAACCCCATACACTCCGGCAAAGAAGTCCAGGTTCTCTTCAATGCTCATGTCATCGTACAGCGAGAACTTCTGCGACATGTAGCCGATGCGTTGCCGTAGCTCGGTGGAGCGAAGACTCCCGCTTTCACCTGCGAGCGTCATTTCGCCGGATGTGGGCGCCAACAGACCGCACAACATTTTGATCGTGGTCGTCTTGCCCGCCCCGTTCGCTCCCAGCAGTCCGTAGATCTCGCCGTACGGGATGTCCACGCTCACGCTGCGCACCGCTTGAAAAGATCCGAACCGCTTGGACAGATTAATCGCCCGAATCGCGGCTTCTCCTGAGTTTTCGCGCGACCTGTGCCGGAACGGAAACTCGGGCGCATTCACCTCTTGGCCCATTGCTCGGAGCCGTGCGACGAAGGTATTCTCCAGCGTGGGCTCGCCGACCTGAATGTCTGTCAGCGCAAGCCCCGCGTTCCGCATCTGCGCCTCCACCGCCGAGCGACCCGCGTCTACATTGGGTGTCATCACGTCCAATCGATCGCCGAATCGCTGCACGTCCGCGATGTGCTCGCCCCTGTGTGTGCGCAGATGATCCTCAGCTTGGCCAAGGTATTCAGTCCGCACCTCCAAACGTTTCAATCCTAGATTGTTTCGGAGCTCGGCGGGGGTGCCTACTTCGTGAATGCGGCCCAGATGCATCAACGCTACGCGATGGCAGCGCTCCGCCTCGTCGAGATAGGGCGTCGCCACCACGATCGTAAGTCCGCCCGCCACCAGGTGCGCCAGCGTATCCCAGAACTCGCGCCGCGAGACCGGATCGACACCCGTGGTGGGCTCGTCCAGTAGAAGGATCTTCGGCTGCGCCACCAGCGCACAGGCGAGCGCCAGCTTCTGCTTCATGCCGCCGCTCAAACGTCCGGCCAAACGCGCCGTGAAGCGGTGCATGTCGAACATCTCCAGGTAGCGCATGCCCAGGCTCCTGATTTCGTGAGGCGGAACGCAGCGGAGCTCACCCACGTAGTTGATGTTTTCCTCTACCGTCAGGTCCGGATAAAGGCTGAAGGCCTGAGTCAGATAGCCGACCTCCGCCCGCGCATCCCGCGGCTCGCGGCCCAGCATTTGTATCTCCCCCGAGGTCGGCCGCATCAATCCGCCGAGCACCTGAAAGCTGGTCGTCTTGCCTGCCCCGTCTGGGCCGATCAGTCCAAAGATCTCGCCTTTGGCAATATCGAGGTCGACCCCGCGAACCGCTTCCACCGAGCCGTAGTTCTTCGCCAGCGAGCGAACGTGAATCGCAGGGGCGTTGGACATGGCGTCTACTCGCGAGTGCGTGTGGGAGCAGGCCATTGGGTTCCCTCCACCAGCACTTCGCCATCAGCGGGCATTCCTGGCTTGGCAAAGCCGGTCGCTCCCTTGAGCTGAAGCTTCAGGCCAACCACCTGCTTTACGCGATCCTCTCGGAAGTACGTGTTCTCAGGAGTGAACGTAGCCTGCGGATCGATGCGCGCTACCGATGCCTCGATCGGCTTGTCAGGGGCGGAATCCAGAAACACGCGTGCGTTCTGGCCAACTCGTACGCGACCTATCTGCCCTTCCGGTACAAAGGCGCGCAGATACACCCTGCTTAAATCGACGACGGTCAGCAGCGGAGTGCCCGCGTTAACCACTTCTCCCGGTTCGGCCGTGCGCGTCGCCACAGTGCCTGCAAACGGAGCCCGCACTTCCAGATCGCGACGGTTCGCCTGCGCTTCCACCAGACGTGCCCGGGCCTGAGCGGATTGCGCTTGGAAGTTTGCGATTTCTGCTTGCTGCTGTCTGATCTGCTGCCGGATGACATCTCCTTGCGAGCTGATGATCTGAGGGTTGATTTCCGAAGCCTGAATCGCGGACACTGCTGCCCTTGCCGACTCCACCCGACGCCGTGCTGAGGCGACAAGCGCTGCCTGTGTCTCAGCCGATGTTTCAGCCTGCTTGCCCTGTCGCTCTGAGACCGCGCCAGACTTCGCTAGCTTTACGTATGCGTCGCGATCGAACACGGCGAGCTTGTGAGCCGCCTCCTGTTGCGCCAGCGCTGCCTCAGCCGCCGCGAGTTCCGCTTGAGCTTGTCGGACTTGCCCCTGCGATTGCTGCCGAGCTTGTCCCGCCTGCAATTGCGTCGCGCCAAGCTGTTCGTTCAGTACTGCGATCTGCTGTCGCGCCGCTCTC
>DASQDN010000042.1:0-3143 GCA_035634155.1 Bryobacteraceae bacterium
GTTTCGTCAAGCTTGTATCTGGAACGAGAGCGGCGAGCGCGCACAATGGCGCTCACCGGGCAACAGGGGGATTTTCTCTGGGGTCCCTTTCGTTGGAAGGGAGCGGGATACTGCTAAAAGGCTTAGGCGGAGACGGGAACCTGGGCCGCGCGCATGCTGGATTCAAGAATCCATTGGACCTGCGCGGTTTCAAACGGGGCAGCACAATAGTCGGTAGCGCCGGCCTCAATCGAGTCCAGCCAACAGGAGACTTCGGGGTGGCGGCTAACCACCACAATCGACGCATCTGGCTTCGTTTGGCGAAGCTTCGTGACCACTTCAGTGTTGGCGCCGCAGAAAATCACCTGAGCGTCACTGCCGGCAATCGCCGCAAGCTGATGCTGTTCCTCTTCGATGCGGCTGCAAAGCGCGGAAAGGGGTTTTAGGAGATCGCCCGCGAGGTCTTCGCTAAGACCGAACAGGAGAGCGTGAATACGGCTATCGTTAGAAAGACTCATTGGAACTTAGTTCCCCCTTGTAGAATTTCTCGTCAGGGAGAGGGAAGGTCGGCTAGGACGGTACTGCTCCCCGGACACCAGAGTATCCGGGGCTTGTTTCAGTTTAATCCAAGTACAGAGAATTTCCAACTAAAATGTGGTGTTGTACGCGATGTTACGGGAAGCTATTTCCGTGCTTCCGCAAGCGCTAACTTGTACAACTCACTGGCGCCCGCCAGCGCTTCCAGAGCCAGTTCCTTGTAGGCGACGGGGTCAGCCTGCAGCACCAGGTCTTTCTTGCTCTTTGCCGGACCGATCTCGATGCCCATCTTCAGCAGGGAACTGACCACTCCCGCGTTGCTGGCTTCTTCGTTGGTCACGAATTTACCGGGTGCGCCATCCGCTCCCAAACCATCGTTAATCTTGGCGAAAGCCAATCCTTTTGGATTTCCGGCCCAGTACAGAGTGCCCCAGGGAGAAACATAGACGCTGGCGGTCGCCGCAACCGACGCCTTGCGCTTGAACTTGCTGTTGCCGGAAGACGACAGCGCCGAAAAGTCGAGCAGCAGAGTCGGATAGACGACAGCAGCATCCAGTTCCTGCGCCATCTTCAACACCGCCTTAGTATTCCCCTGCTTAAAAGTGCCTTGGTCGGTGATACCGCCATCCCAGTTGGTAAACCACAACGGCAGGTCAGAAGGAGCCAACACGACCACGTGCATGGCGCCACCCGGCATCTTCTTGGTGTACGGCGTTTCTGCCGAGGAAGCAGCCAGTGTCAGGCTCTTGAACGTCTCGGTCGCCTTTACCGTCTCGGCGGGAACTATCTCCATGCCGGATTCTTTCACCTTCGCGACGAAGGTCTTTTACGCCTCGTCGACGATGGACTGCATCAGGGCATAATCGACATTCCCGAGCATCACTTCCATAGAAGCTTTGCTGCCCGAACTGCGCCCGCCTCCCATCCCGCCCAGCCAGTCCTCAGACCGCGCCGTCACCTTATTCCGCGTGACGAATGCCACTCGGAAGCCCGGGATGGCAACTTTTTGGACGCTTTTCAGGGACTTCAACGCCTTCAAGTCGATGAGGTCCTTCACCTTGTCCGAACTGATCTCCTGGACGTCGATCGCGTACGCCGGCCGCTCCGAAACAGCGGCAAGGGCAAGAGCGAATGCGGACACGCAGAGTGTCCTTCGGGTAAATACGTGCACCGGAACTCCTAGTTTTGTTGAGGTTACGCGATTATAACGGGAGGAGGGCAGCGAGCGGAATGCCTAGGAGTACTGGGGTAAAGCAGCGGGACCCGTTTGCGGGGTCCCGCATTTGTGCTCAAAGACAGCGGAAACAGTCGCGTCCTTCGTGGCATTCGTAGTCGTCTACGATCTGCCCGTCCGGGCCAAGCGGAATCTGGGTCTTATGACACCAGAAAGATCGGTCGTTGCAGTGCTGAATCGATGGATCCCATTCCGCCGGAATGAACATGCCCTTCCAGCGAAGATTGGCGCATCGATCGTCGTCAATTCGTGCGAGTCCTGCGCGTTCCATCCCTAAACCGCCTTCTTCCCAACGGCCTCCAGCAGAGCGCGCTTGACGGCTACCCTCGCCAGTTGCACCTTGTAGCCGTTGTCGCGCAGAGGTTTGGCGCCTTCTACCGCGGCTTGGCCGATTTGCTCCGCCACCTTTTCATCGATGATTTTGCCGGCCAGCATTCCCGATGCCTGACTTGCCACCCAAGGCGTGGCCGCGACATGGCCAAGCACCACCTGACCTGATTCAATCGCACTGCCTTTCATCCGCAACGCGACCGACGCCGTTGCCAGTGGCCAATCGAGAGCGTCCTTTTCCCGGACTTCGTACGTAGCGTTCTTCACGCCCGAAACCGGGATCAGGATTTCGGAGACGATCTCATTCGGCTGCAGCGCAATCTCGCGCGAAGTCTCGTTCGCGGGCGCCACGAAGAACTTCGCGGCATCGACTTCCCTGCTCCCCGTCGCCGAGACCAGCTTGACCTTGGCGCCCAGAGCCACCAAAGCGGGCCCCAGGCTGGAAGCGCTAACGAAGAATGCCGGCCCCGAAGCGAAGATCGCGTGGTACCGATTCTCGCCCTCCTGAACCAGACTCTTACCATCCTTTATCCCGAGCAGGCCATTGCCTGTCCGGTAGTACCAGCAGCGCGGTCGCTGGCACAGATCGCCGGCCACTGTTCCCATGTTCCGAATTTGCGGACTGGTCACGCCGCGCACGGCCGTCACCAGCGACGGAAACTGAGTTCGGATCGCGGCATGATTGCCCAGTTCCTCGAACGTGACCAGCGCGCCAATCCTGACGCCCGTCTTGTTCGCGGAAATGCCGTTCAGTTCCTTGATGTTCTTGATGTTGACCACGCGGCGAGGCGTCTCGACGTAGTCCTTCATCAAGCTGATGAGGTCCGTGCCTCCGGCCAGCACCTGCGCATCCGCCCAGCTCGCGCCGAGAAGGGCAGTGGCTTCTTTCAAAGTTGAAGGACTCGCGTGTTCGAAGTTCTGCATTAGGCGTTCCTCCCCTGGCCAGCCAGCGCGGCCAAAACATTTCTGGGTGTGAGCGGGACATTCGGGATGCGGACGCCGGCCGCGTTTGCTGCGGCGTTCGCGATGGCGGCCACCCCAGCCACAGCGCAAGGTTCGCCCA
>DASQDN010000043.1:0-3129 GCA_035634155.1 Bryobacteraceae bacterium
GTCAGCTTGTTCGGCTACATTTCCCTCGATCGTTTAGCCCTGAATCTGCTTCCGGACATCTCGTACCCCACGATTACGATTCAAACCGAATATCAGGATGCTGCTCCCGAAGAAGTGGAGAGCCTGATTACGCGGCCGATCGAAGAAGCGGTCGGCGTGCTGCCGGGCTTGACGCGACTTAGCTCGGTCTCGCGGCCAGGTCAGTCGGAAGTGGTGCTGGAGTTCGAGTGGGGCGCCAAGATGGACCGCGCGAGTTTGGAAGCGCGCGAGAAGCTGGATGTGGTGCAGTTGCCTCGCGACGCCAAGCGCCCGGTGCTGCTGCGGTTCGACCCTTCCTACGATCCGATCATGCGGCTGCGGCTATCCGGCAAGGACATGAGCCTCGCGCGCCTGCGCTACTCGGCTGACAAGGAACTGAAGAAGCTGCTCGAGTCCACGAGCGGAGTCGCGGCGATCAAGGTGATCGGCGGACTGGAAGAGCAGATTCGAATTGAAATCGACGAGAAGAAACTGGCTGAGCTTGGGGTTCCAATCAGCGAGATCACGCGGACGTTGGAGCAGGAGAACCTGAACCAGGCGTCGGGCAGCTTGTACGATCTGGATGCCAATTACCTGGTGCGCATCCTGAGCCAGTTCAAGTCCGTGGAAGAGGTTCGCAACATCATCATCCGCAATCGCGATGGACGGCGGATCGTGCTCGGGGATATCGCGAATGTGTATCGCGGGACGAAAGACCGCGAAGTGATTGCACGGCTGAATGGCAAGGAAAGCGTCGAACTGGCGATCTACAAGGAAGCCGATGCGAACACCGTGACGGTGGCCGGCGCGCTGCAGGAAAGGCTTGAGTCTTTGAAGAAGGCGAATCTGTTGCCGAAGAACGTCGATTATCAGGTCGTCTTCAATCAGGCCGAGTTCATCAAGATGGCGATCGACGATGTGCTGGATTCGGCCATCATGGGCGGCTTTCTTGCGATCTTTGTGCTTTTCTTGTTTTTGCGCGACCTGAAGAGCACGCTGATCATCGGCTTCACGATTCCGGTTTCGATTTTAGGCACGTTCGGACTGATGTACCAGACGGGCATTTCGCTGAACCTCATGTCGCTAGGCGGCGTGGCGCTCGCGGTGGGCATGCTGGTGGATAACTCCATCGTTGTGCTGGAGGCGGTGCATCGAAAGAAGACGACAGGGCTGCCGTTGAAGGATGCGGTTCACCAGGGCACTCGTGAAGTGGCGGCCGCGATGGTGGCATCGACATTCACGAGTATTGCCGTGTTCTTGCCGTTGATCTTCGTGGTGGGTATTGCGGGTCAGTTGTTCCGCGATCAGGCGCTGACGATCACGTACGGTCAGTTGGTGTCCCTTGTGGTGGGCTTTACGCTGACGCCGATGATCCTGGCTATGCAGGCGCGCAAGACATTTGCGGCGCAGTCGGATGAGCATGCTTCGGTCGAGCGACCGTTGAGCGAGAAGCCACTGCTGCGACGCGCGCAATTGATCTCGCGATGGTTTGAAGCGAAATGGCGGGTGGTGGCCAAGTTCCTGTTCCGCGATCTTTCCGCGGTGCTGCTGACCGACGCTCGACGGGCTACCCGCGCGGCGGGTCGCGGCATTTCCCGAGTGATCGATCCAGGGCTGAACGCGTTCGAAGCGACGTATTTACGCTTCAGCAAAATGTATCAGCCGACAGTGGAATCGGCCCTGAATAACAAGGGACTGGTGATCGCGAGCGCGGTGGTGCTGCTTGCAACGGCGGCGTTCATCGGGTCGCGTTTGGGCGCGGAGCTGATTCCGTCGCTGACGCAAGGCGAGTTTCAGTTCGAAGTCCGACTGCCTGAGGGTAAGGCGCTGCAGCAGACCGACGGCATTATGCGGGCGATGGAGCAGCAGGTGATGCAGTATTCCGAAGTGGCCGCTGTGTTTTCCAGCGTTGGCGGGAGCAACAAGAACCAGTTCGCTCGCGAGTCGAAGGAAGAGAATGTGGCCCAGCTTTATGTCGTGATGAAGAACAAGAACGACAAAGCTTCCGAGGCCCGTGTGATTGACCGCATCCGTGGATTACTGCAGCAGTATCCGGAGGTTGCGTTTACGTTCAGCCGCCCGACCCTGTTCAGCGTGAAGACCCCGGTGGAAGTGGAAATCTACGCTTATGACCTGGATGTGCAGCGTAAGGCTGCAACCGCCATCGCCGATAGTCTGCAGCGGATTCGCGGGTTGAACGATATCCGAACGAGTACGGAATTAGGCAATCCTGAGATTCAGGTCCGGTTCGATCGCGAGAAGCTTGCGCGGCTGGGTTTGGATGAAGGCACGGTGTCGAATGCGATTCGTAGTAAAGTTCGCGGCGATGTGGCTACGCGGTATCGCGAGGACGACAAGCAGATCGAGATCCTTGTGCAGGCGGACGAGGCGCAGAGGAGCACGATTGAGAGCATTCAGAACCTCCTGATTAATACCCCCAATGGCCCGGCTCCGGGCCAGGCGGCCACACGAGCGGCGGCCACTCCGCCCCCGGCGGAAGGCGACGGCGCGAACGGTCGGCTCGAAGGCGGCACGAATGCGCCGCCGGAGCGCACGCCGGCGGCGACGGGACCTCGAGGTGTTCCCATTCGCTTGGGTTCAATCGCTGAAGTAACCGTGGGACGCGGTCCGAGCGAGGTGCGACGCATTCGATCGCAGCGCGCGGCGGTGGTGTCGGCGAATCTTTCGGGGCGTGATCTGACGAGTATCTCGGAGGAGATTCGCGCGGAACTGCAGAGGCTGCGGGCGGACTTCCCTCCTGAGGTGACCGTGCAGCTCGGCGGGCAGAACGAAGAGTTGAACACGTCGTACAACAGCCTGGTGTTCGCGCTTGCCCTGGCCGTGTTTCTGGTTTACCTGGTGATGGCATCCGAGTTCGAATCGTTTATGCATCCGCTGATCATTTTGTTTAGCGTGCCATTTGGACTGGTGGGTGTCGTTTTCTCACTGCTGTTGACGAATACGACGGTGAGCGTGATGGTGCTGCTCGGCGTGATCATTCTGATCGGCATCGTGGTGAATAACGCGATCGTGCTGATCGATTACACGAACCAACTCCGGGAGGAAGGCTACTCGAAGCGCGAGGCGTTGAAGGTGGCCGGCGAAGTACGC
>DASQDN010000044.1:0-9993 GCA_035634155.1 Bryobacteraceae bacterium
CGCACCGATGTAGAACAGTCGTCCACCCGACCCAAACCGCTCGACGAGGCCGTCTACCAAGCGGGCAATCGCGGGGATCGCAGCCGCGACGGCGGCGGACACTTTCGCGTCTTCCTCGTTGATAACACGAAGTATCTCGGCGGTCGGGAGCGCGTCGATCTGCTCGGACGCGGAGTTTCGCTGTTCGGTCAGGAGGTGTTCGAGCATAGATACAGGAAAGCCCGGGAGGCTTCCAGATGGGCCATTCCCGGGCTGATTGACGTTGGTGATGCTTGGGTTATGCGCTGAACGAGCTGCCGCACCCGCACGTCGATTTCACGTTTGGATTGTTAAACTTGAAGCCTGATCCTTCCATCGACTCGACATAATCGACCTCCGCGCCGTCCAAGTAAAGGAGGCTGGCCTGGTCGACGAACACTTTCAGACCTTCGAAGCTGTAGGTCTTATCGAGCATTCCGGGGTTCTGTTCGAACGCCATCGAGTAGCTGAAGCCCGAGCAACCGCCGCCGACCACGGCAATGCGGAGACCGGCTGGTTTCGGATCCTGGGAGTCGAGAATCTCCTGGACTTTGTTGATGGCGGTCGGGGTTAGTTGAATCATCTGAATACCTCCACGGATCGTATGGATATATTGTAGCCGACCGCGGCGGCTCGCCCGGTGGTACACGGATTGTTGGATGCGGCTCGCTCCCCAAAAGTCGCGCGCGAGGAGGACGTAAGTTAATATGTACGAAGCGGGTTACTGCATGGAACCGGACGCCGGGATCACACGTCGGAGTGTTCATGAACGGCTTGACCGGCGTGCTGACGACGATTCCCGCCACTTCCGGGGAAAAGACCCGGACCAAGACTAGAGTGGATCACCGCACATCGGAAGAGGCGATCCTTGTCCGGCGCGTCCAGGCCAAGGACGAGATGGCGTTCAAAGAAATCGTTGAACGCTATCAGAGTAAAGTCTTTTCCATCATCTACGGGATCCTGCGCAATCACAACGATGCCGAGGATATCGCGCAGCAGGTGTTTGCGAAGATCTACTTCTCCATCGGTAACTTCGACTTCCGAAGCTCGCTGCTGACCTGGATCTACAAGATCACCGTCAACGAGTGCTACGACTACCTTCGCAAAAAGCGCGTTCGCAAGCTTGTCTACGAGAGCGACTTCAGCGAAGACGATTCGACGATGATGGAGAACTCGCAAACGGCGATGGATCATACCGTTCCGGTCGACGAGACTTTGGAACAGCGCGACTTGCTGCTGAAGCTGCTGTCGAAGATTTCAGAAGAAGACCGTTCGTTGATGCTGATGAAGGAAGTTGAGGGTCATTCGGTGGAGGAACTCGCCGAGATGACCGGCATGAACGAGAATACAATTAAGGTTAAGTTGTTTCGGACCAGGCAGAAGCTGGTCAAGGCCGCTCAGCGGTTAGGAAAGGGTGGAAGCAACCCTTTCGCCGCTTAGTTGGATAATATTGTCGCTGGGGAACCGGACGTGGACGTCAGATTCGCGCCGGATGTTGGTTGTGGAACTTGGGAAGAACTATGCATGAGCCTGTAATCGAACGTCTTGAAGAGTATCTGGACGGGAACGGACCGTTTCCTGAGGTGGAACTTCACTTGAGCAAATGCGCTGATTGCCGGCAGGAACTTGCAGCGATGCAGGCGCAAACGGCGTTGATGCGCCGGGCGTTTCGTTCTGAAGCGGAACCAGACGCCGGGTTTTACGCCCGAGTGATGAACCGCATTGAGACGCAGGCAAAACCGTCGGTTTGGAGCCTGTTCGGCGAATCGATGTTTGCCCGCCGGCTTGCGTACGCCTCGGCTACTTTTCTGGTGCTGATGGGCGTTATCTTCGTCTCCGCCACTGAGCCCGATCAACCTCTCGCCGCTTCGGATCCGCAGATGATTCTGGCAGGCGAGCAGCAGTACACGCCTGTGAGCATGGATGTCAGCATGGACATGGAGCGTGATCGCGAGGTGGTGTTCACCACGCTCGTGACCTATCAGGAATACCGTTAATGCCGCGCGCGCCCTGGCAGAGTCCCAGTATTCTGTTCACTCTATGTTGCGTGTTTCTGGCTGGCGCGGCGACGGGGGCCGTGACAATGCGCTTCGGCTTCCCGCCAGAGAAGCATAAGCCGGGACTGGCCTGGAATGAGGCCGGACGAGAA
Organism: Bryobacteraceae bacterium; assembly: GCA_035634155.1. GTDB lineage: Bacteria > Acidobacteriota > Terriglobia > Bryobacterales > Bryobacteraceae > DASQDN01. Next base: position 2,168 of record DASQDN010000044.1, read on the forward strand.
TACTCGCTTCAGAAGTTTAAGAAAGAATTGAACCTCACGCCTGGGCAAACCGACGAGTTCGCCCGCATCATCGACGACTTCATGACCTACTACCAGTTCGCGCAAGCGCAGATGGAAGACGTGCGCGCCACCGGCAAGGGCAAGATCATGAAGATCCTTCGTGAAGATCAGAAGGAGAAGTTCGAGAAGATGATGGGCGAGGCCAACGCCAAGCGCTGACCGTCTTTCTGTGCGCCGCCGGCGTCCTACTGTTAAAACAGGAGCACTCGATTCTGTTTTGGCGGTTAGAATAGTAACCGGAGGCGCAATCCCTTCTTGCCCGCACTCTTATCGTTCATTCAAGTCAGCATCACCGAATCCATCCTGAACGCTGGTCCTGTGTCCTGGACCGTGCTCGCGATTCTGCTGGCGCTGTCGGTGCTCTCGTGGACCATCATCTTTGCCAAGTGGACGCGCTTCCGCGACGCAAAGGCGGCCAATGCACAGTTTCTTCGAGCCTTCCGAAAAGCGCCCAGCATGGATGCCATCGCGGTCGCAAGCGAGCAGTTCCGGGTTGCCCCGCTCGTAACTGTCTTCGATTTCGGCTACGGCGAAATCGATCGTCAGGTGAAAGCGCGGGGGACGCTGACCAACAAACTCGCCCTGGAGCGTACGCTGCAACTCGGGATCAGCGAGGAAGTGGCGCGCCTGGAACGCAGCATGAACTGGCTTGCGACCACGGCAACGGTGTCGCCCTTCATTGGACTGCTTGGAACGGTGTGGGGCATTATCTCCGCATTTGGCGGATTGGCCACAGCCGGAAGCGCGAGTTTGCGAGCAGTGGCGCCAGGTATCTCCGAAGCCCTCGTGGCCACCGCGATGGGCTTGGCCGCCGCCATTCCGGCGGCTGTGTTCTACAACTACTTCGGGACGGCGATCCGAGAACTCGGTACGCGGATGGAAGACTTCTCTCTCGAGTTCCTGAACATGGCCGAGCGCAGCTTCGGAGACTAGCGGATGGCGTTTTCCTTAGGATCTCCGGGTGGGAACGGGCGTGGGCGCTTCCGAGGCGGGACCGGCACGCTGTCGGAAATCAACGTGGTGCCGCTCGTGGACGTGGTCCTCGTGCTGCTGATCATTTTTATGCTGACAGCGCACGTCATGGAGTTCGGATTAGAAGTAGAGGTGCCCACCGTTAAGCAGGTGCGCAACACGGCCGAAGAATTACCGGTGATCACGATCACGCGTAACGGCGAGACGTTTTTGCTGGAAAAGCCGGTGAACATCAACGCGCTCGGCGACAGTATCCGTCAGCGATTCCCCAGCGCCAAGGGTGTGTATCTGCGCGCGGACAAAGGCACAGTCTGGGATCCGATTGCGCAGGTGATCAGCAAACTCGGCGAAGCGAAGTTCGATGTTCGGGTAGTGACGCAGCCGGAGGACGACACTGGGAAGCGGTAGCACGATGACGCAGCACGCCGACATCCTTGATGAGCAGGAGTCGCTCAGCCGGCCGCTGGTTGGCTCCGTTGCCGTTCATGTCGGCATTCTTGCGCTAGCGTTTCTGTATACCAACTTCGGCGGAGGCTCTCAGGTGGAGCGATGGGGCGACCCTAACTCGCTGGGAGGTGGCGCTGTCGGGATCACCCCTGTGCAGCGCATTCCGCTTCCCTCGCGCCAGGGCCGGATCAACCCTGTTGCCAACGATACGGAGTCGCAGATACCTTCTGCCCCGGTGAAGCCGCAACCGAAACAAACGGTCAAAGAGGATCCCAACGCGGTTGCTCTCAACAGCCGGAACGTAAAGCCCAAAGCGCCGCAAACATCGCCGCAAAAGTACAGCTCAGAGCCCCAGCGAAACGACCGGGTGTACAGCAGCACCGGGCAAGCGGCCACTTCGCCGATGTTCAGCCAGGCGCCGGGAGGCGGTGGCGTTGGCTCGGGCAGCGCAAGCCCGTTCGGCAATCGCTTCGGCTACTACGAACAGTTGATTCGAGACAAGGTGGCGCGCAACTGGCGCTCGCAGGATTTAGACTCCAGTGTTCGAAACCCGGTGATTGTCACCTTCGACATTCTTCGCGGCGGAGTTGTTCAAAACGTGCGCGTCACTCGTTCCAGCGGCAACTTTGCCGCCGACCAGTCGGCACAGCGAGCCATTGTCATGTCCAATCCTTTTCCGCCGTTGCCTGCGCAGTATGAGCGGGACTCGGCCACTATTGAATTTGTGTTCCGGTTACAGTGATGACAAAGAAGACAATTTTTGTTTTGGGAGTAGCGCTGGCTGCAATGATCGCCGTAGCGCAGAACCGCATCCTGATCGAGCTCACCGGGCAAGGCGGCAAAGGCGTCATCGCTCTTCCCGAGTTTCGCGGCGCCGGCGAGGCGCAGGCGCTGATGGGCACGTTCAATCAAACACTGTGGGCGGAAATCGAGGGGTCAGGCTTATTCCGTATGGCGCCGCGCACATCATATCCCCTACAATCGCCGCAGCGGCCGCAAGATATTCGAGGCGGACAAGCTCCCGCCGCGACTCCGGCGCCTGCACGGCGCGGTGCTTCGGCAGCGCCTCCCGCGCAGCCCACCGGAATGTACTTGTCTGACTGGGCAGGGCCTCCGGTCAGCGCCAACTATCTGGCATTCGGATATACGGCCGCGCAGAACGGGCGCCTGGTGCTGATGGGCTACTTCTACAACGTAAACCAGCCGGACGCCGCAAACGCCCAGGTGTTCGGCAAGATCTATAACGGCTCACTCGACGCGGCCGGCGCAACGAAAGTGGCTCGCGATTTCGCCGCCGACATCTTGAAGCAGTTTGGAATGGAAAGCCTGGCTGGCTCGAAGGTGGTGTTCGTATCCACGCGCTCCGGCGCGAAGGAGATCTGGGCGATGGACCACGATGGGGCGAATCAGCGACAGATCACAAAATACCGGTCGATCTCCACGACGCCCGCGGTTTCGTCCGACGGAACCCGTGTTGCGTTCACGACATACGCTCGCAGCCAGCCTGCTATCGAGATCTTCTCGCTCGAAACGCTTCGGAAACTGCCGTTCTTCAATCAGAACGCATCCATGAACGCCACGCCCAGCTTCAGCCCCGACGGCAAGCAGATCGTGTTTTCCTCTACTTTCGCAGGAGGTTACGCGCAGATCTACATCGCCGATTCCAACGGCAGCAACCTGCGGCGGCTGACGCATACGCGGGCCGTAGAGGTGGAGCCGAAGATGAATCCGAAGACCGGGAGCGAACTTGTTTTCGTCTCGGGTCGCTCAGGGCCCCAACAAATATATAGAATGAATATTGAAGGCACAGATATAGTTCGTCTGACCGACGGGACCGGCGAGGCATCGAATCCTGCCTGGCATCCCGATGGGCAGCACATGGCGTTCGCGTGGACGCGCGGCTTCGAGCCAGGAAACTTCAACATTTTCCTGATGAATGTCGCCACTCGCGAGTACGTGCAGCTCACCCATGGCGCAGGGCGAAACGAGAACCCGACCTGGGCGCCGGACGGACGGCACATTGTATTCGCGTCCAAGCGTGGCGGACGCACGAATATCTATACCATGCTGGCGGATGGTACGCAGGTAAAACAGCTCACCACCGAGGGCGAAAATACGATGCCCGTGTGGAGCAAATAAAAAATCGAACCGATGAATTGCTAGGAGGCAAGTTCCCGGATGGGACTTCACAGATTTGCAAGTCGAAACAACCTCGGCACTATATGCTTGGCGCTGACGTTAAGTTTATTCGCGGCCGGTTGTAAGAAGAAGGCGCCGCCAGTCACGCCCACACCGCCGCCGCCCCCACCGCCCGCCGCGGTCGTCAAGCCAGCGGCTCCGGTAGTATCGGCATTTGAGGTGGAGCCCTCCACTATCGAGCGTGGACAGGCCGCGACTTTGCGTTGGACTGTAAACGGCGAACAGGCTGAGGTGCGGATCGAACCCGGTGTGGGTACGGTGAACGCGTCGGGGAGCCGTCAGGTATTCCCGGGCAACACCACGACGTACACTCTGACCGCTACCAACAGCGGAGGCAGCAACTCTGCAACCGCAACCGTCACAGTGAATACGCCGACCCCGGCTCCGCCCCCGCCACCGGCCAAATCGAGGCGCTCTGTTTCCGAGTGGCTCGCATCGGACGTGCAGGACGCGCTGTTCGATTATGACAGCAGCACCATTCGTGAAGACGCGCGCGCCGTGTTGTCGCGCAATGCAGAGGCGCTGAAAGCATTGCTCGCCGAGTACCGGGATGCCGTGATCAGTGTGGAAGGCCATGCGGACGAGCGCGGGTCGGCTGAGTACAACCTCGGGCTGGCCGATCGCCGCGCAACGGCCGCCAAGGAATTCCTGGTGCAACTGGGGGTTCCAGCGGATCGTCTTAAGCCAGTGAGTTACGGGAAGGAACGGCCGCAGTGCACCGAGTCCACCGAAGCCTGCTGGCAGCAGAATCGCCGAGCTCACTTCGCAGTGGGACAGTAGAAGTAGTACGTAGTGTGGTGGCCGGGAGGCTCGCATTGTCTCCCGGCCAGAGCTGTATTAGGAGATGGGAATGAATCTGACCAGACCATTGGTTTTGGCAATAGCGCTCGCCCCGGCGACGCTCTTCGGCGCTAACAAGGAAATGGTGCAACTGCAGCGGGACGTCGCGTTGTTGCAGGAAGACGTGCGCACACTGCAGCGGTCGCTGGACGAAAAGATGTCTGCCCTGCGAACGCTGGTCGAGCAAACTTTAACCACGGCAAGCAAGTCCGGTACGTCCGTGGCCGTACTCGAAAGCGGCATTCGCGACCGCATGTTGGAGCAGCAGAAGAGTCTTACGACGCCGGTCATCAACATGGGTGTGAAGATCGACCAGATGGCGAGCGATTTCGGGGCTTTGCGCGAATCGATCTCCGATCTGACAGAACGCATGAACAAGATGCAGATGCAGATCGTGGACCTGAACAACACTGTGAAGGTGTTGAGCGCGCCACCTGCGCCGCCTCCGACCGGTGATGCTTCTTCAGCGGTCCTACCGACGGGCGCAGCCTCCACTCCTCCGGCGGGGATGACAGCTAAAGGGCTGTATGACAGCGCGATGAAGGATCGCAGCGGCGGCAATCTGGATTTGGCCATGCAGGGTTTCCAGGAATACCTCCGCTACTACGGGAACACTGAGCTTGCTCCGAACGCGCAGTTTTATATCGGCCGGATTCTTTACGACAAGAACCAGTTCGAGCCCGCGATCCGCGCCTTGGACACCGTTCTCGAGAAGTACCCGGACAACAGCAAGACTGCTGACGCGACGTTCCTGAAAGGCATGGCGTTGTTGAAAAATGGGCAGAGGAACGAGGCGGGTCGAGAGTTTCTGAATGTGATTACGAACTTCCCCAATTCCGAGGTTGCGGCCCAGGCTCGGACGCAGCGCAAGGCCCTGGGTCTGAACCCCGCCCCCACAGTTCCGGCTGCCCGCCGTCGCACACCTCGCTAGGCCGTATGGACGAGAACCGCGCCACGCCGATAGATCCTGCTGTGCCTGAGGCGCCTGTCGAGACGTATGAGTCTCTGGCCGGCATTCTGGAACTAGCTTTACTCGGACCGGCGCTCACGGCAAGTCAGGTGGAAGAAGGCTGCGACACCGCCCGACAGTATCAGATTGCCGCGGTAGTTGTGCGTCCGTGTGACGTAGAGATGGTCTCGCGGTGGATGCGAGGCAGCGGCGTGAAGGTGGCGAGTGTCGCGGGCTATCCTTACGGCATTTCCACCACAGGCGCCAAGCTGTACGAGGGCAGGGACCTGCTGCGATTGGGTGTGCAGGAGCTCGATTTTGTGCTGAACCCTGCCGGGCTGGTGTCGCGGAATTTTCAGCATGTCGAAACCGAGTTGATGCAGATCGTGCGGTCGGCGCACGAATCCGGCGCCCCGCTGACGGCGGTATGCAACAACCGGATCGTCACCAACGACCTGAAGATCATCGCAACCAGGATTGCGAAGCGTGTCGAGGCGGACAGCATCGCAATTCAGCACTCGGACGCGGATCTCGGCATTATCAAACCGCTGCTCAAGGACCTGCTGCGATTGAAACGCTCGGATGCAGTGGTGACACTGGAGGAGGCCCTCGCCTCTCGCGATGCCGGTTATTCTCGCATGACGACGCCGAATGTCGTCGCCATCCTGGACGCCTGGAAGCAGCGGCTTGCCGAACTCGCTAAACAGCAGCAAGAACCCGTAACGTGACACTTTTGCTCGCCGCGTCATCTAACTCATGTGGGCCGCGCCAGAGTCATTCCCTTCCCAACCAAAGACCCTCTTGTTGCCGCTGAGCAGGCTGGCCTCGAGTACACGACGGACTCCACGCCTGGCATCAAGCGACTGAAGCATGGCGCCTCGTTCCGATACGTGCTCCCCGACGGCAAAGCGGTAGCGGATCAGCCCACTTTGAATCGCATCCGATCGCTCGTCATTCCTCCTGCCTGGACGGACGTGTGGATTTGTTCTTCCCCATACGGCCACTTACAGGCAGTCGGCCGTGACGCCAAGGGCCGCAAGCAGTATCGATACCATTCTGCTTATCGGAGCCAGCGGGATCAAACCAAATACGGCCGCATGCTAGCCTTCGGGGCGGCTCTGCCGAAGATTCGGGAGCGCATTGATGCCGACCTGAAGCTTGCCGGGATGCCGAAGAACAAGGTGCTCGCTACAGTAGTGCAATTGCTAGAGCGCACGTGCATGCGCATTGGCAATGACGAGTACGCCAAGCAAAACGAATCCTTCGGCCTCACGACGCTGCAGGACCAGCACGTGAAGATTGCGGGCAGCACCCTTCGATTCAAATTCCGCGGCAAGAGCGGCCAGCAACAAGACATCGAGATCGACGACCCGCGCATAGCTAAGATCGTCAAGCGCTCGCGCGACATTCCCGGATATGAGCTGTTCCAATACATCGACGAAGCCGGCGAGAACTGCCGCATTACTTCGACCGACGTGAATAACTACATCCGCGAAATCACGGGCGAGGATTTCACGGCTAAGGATTTTCGCACTTGGGGAGGGACCGGTTGGGCTGCATTGGTCTTCGAGGAACTTGGCCCGGCAACCAACGAAAGCGAGGCCAAGAAGCGGATCGTCGAGGCCATCAAGGCCGTTTCCAGCCGCCTGGGTAACAGACCGGCGACATGCAAGAAGTACTACGTACATCCCGCGATCCTCGAGGCTTACACGGACGGCTCGCTCTTCAACGCCCTTCAATCGTGCACGGGTGCACAACGCGAAGAAGCGTGCGTGATCAGAGTGGTTAGCGACTACGTCCAGAAGATGGCTCCTCAGCAGGACCTGGAAGGCAACCTTCGCAAATCGGTGCGCCGTGGGCCACGTCAGCCGCAGCGACGGGGCGCCTAAGCCGCGCGCTTGGCCAAGAGCTGTGGAATGGATCGGATCGATTTAGCAGCTTTGGCGAATCCTGCCCACGGATCTTGGATCGAAGACATCCGCTCACAGGCGTTCCGAATCGTCCACGTGCGCGCGTTGAGCTTGGGATCCTCCAGTTCCGCCCACGTGATCGGCATTGCTACAGGAGCACCGTCCCTGGCACGTATCGCGAACGCGGGAACCGCCGTTTGTGCTGTTCCGTTGCGATTCACATCCAGGAATAATCGTCCGCCTCGATCTTTTTTGTGGAACTCCATCGTGACCTGGTCGGGACACTGCCGCACAACTTCCTCCCCCATCAAGCGCGCTACTTCCCTGACTTCTTCAAAGGGCAGCTTACGATCGAGAGGCAGCACCAGGTGGAGTCCGCGCGAGCCTGTCGTCTTCAGGAAAGCGGTGAGACCCAAGGCGTCCAGCAGTTCACGCATGTGAAATGCAAC
>DASQDN010000045.1:0-7347 GCA_035634155.1 Bryobacteraceae bacterium
CGCCGGCGGTCGCCGGAGCATTCAAGCGCTCCTGAGCACGCGTCAACGCAGGTTCGGCGCGCGCAGTATCGATCTCTCCGATGTCCTCGGCTCGATCTGCCCGCACCCGAACATCGTTGTTGAGAATCTGCACCCAGCCGCCCGCGACAAACACCGTCCGTCGCCCTTCCCGAGTGACAAACGCGAGTTCGCCAACCCCAACCTCGCTTAGCAAAGGCGCGTGCTCGGGCAGGATTCCAATCATGCCGTTGGCCGCCGGAACGTACACCTCGGTTGCGTCCTCCTTCACCAGGAGGCGCTCGGGTGTGGCGATCTCTAAATGCAGAGTGTCGGCCATCGTCTGCTTAGGCCTTCTTCATCTGCTCGGCGCGCTCGAGCACGTCGTCGATGGTGCCCTGCATGTAAAACGCCTGCTCTGGGATGGCGTCGTGCTTGCCGTCGACGATTTCCTTGAAGGAGCGAATCGTGTCTGCCAGTTTCACGTACTTGCCCTTGAAGCCGGTGAACTGTTCGGCGACGTGGAACGGTTGCGACAGGAAGCGCTGCACCTTGCGCGCACGAGCGACCGTCAGGCGATCGTCTTCCGACAGTTCGTCGATACCGAGAATCGCGATGATGTCCTGCAGGTCCTTGTACCGCTGCAGGATCTGCTTCACCGATTGCGCCACACCGTAGTGGTCAGCGCCGATGACGTTGGGGTCGAGAATACGCGACGTGGACGCCAGCGGATCGACAGCCGGATAGATGCCGAGCTCCGAAATGGCGCGCGACAAGTTGGTGGTCGCATCAAGGTGCGCGAACGTCGTAGCAGGAGCCGGGTCAGTGTAATCGTCGGCAGGCACATAGATCGCCTGCACGGATGTGACCGAGCCCTTGTTCGTAGAGGTGATGCGTTCCTGCAAAGCGCCCATCTCGGACGCCAGGTTCGGCTGGTATCCCACGGCCGAAGGCATACGGCCAAGAAGCGCCGATACTTCCGAGCCGGCCTGCGTAAATCGGAAGATGTTGTCAATGAAGAGCAGCACATCCTGCCCTTCCTCATCGCGGAAGTACTCGGCAACGGTCAAGCCCGTGAGGCCAACGCGGAGACGTGCCCCTGGAGGCTCAGTCATCTGGCCATAGATCAGCGCCACCTTCGATTTGGTCCAGTCAGTCGGATCGAGGACGCCCGATTCCTGCATTTCGAGCCAAAGATCGTTGCCTTCACGAGTGCGCTCGCCCACTCCGGCGAACACCGACACACCACCGTGCTTCATGGCGATGTTGTTGATCAACTCCATGATGACAACGGTCTTGCCGACACCTGCGCCGCCGAACAGGCCGATCTTACCGCCCTTGAGGTACGGCTCCAGCAGGTCGATCACCTTGATGCCGGTTTCGAGCATCTGCAGTTCGGTCGACTGCTCGTCGAAGCGGGGAGCAGGACGATGAATCGGATACCGCTTGGCCGTATTTACCGGTCCCTGCATATCCACCGGCTCACCGATGACGTTCAACACGCGGCCCAGCGTTTCTTTTCCGACCGGCACCGACACCGGAGCGCCCAGGCTTTCCGCGCGCATGCCGCGCACCAGGCCCTCGGTCGGCTGCAGAGCGATGGTGCGGACGCGGCCTTCTCCAATGTGCTGCGCCACTTCCACAATGAGATCCACCGGGGTCGGGACGTTGAAGCCTTCACTCGTCACACGGACCGCTGTAAGAATCGGCGGGATCTGCCCCTCGGGAAACTGAATGTCGATGGCCGGACCCGCGATCTGAATCACTTTGCCGACAGCTAAGTTGGCTACGGAAGTCTCCATACGTTACTCCAAAGCGGACGCGCCGCTGACAACCTCGATAATCTCTCGTGTAATGCTCGCCTGACGAACGCGGTTCATATACAGCGTCAGGTTTTCGATCACGTCCGCGGCGTTGCTCGTGGCCGAATCCATCGCCGTCATGCGGGCGGCATGCTCAGCCGCCGCGGTCTCAAGCATCGCCGTGTAAACTTGCACGTCGACATACTTCGGCAGCAGCGAAGTCATCATCTGCTCCACCGGCTGCTCAAAGATATAGTCGACTGGTTCGCCCTGTGGCGCGGTCACGGGCAGGATCTTGCGGACTGTCAACTCCTGCGACATAACGCTCTTGAACGCGTTGTAAATGACGTACACCGAGTCGATCTCGTCGTTCTCGAACCGCTCAATGATGCGCCGCGCAATCCCGGAAGCGTCCGAGTAGGCCGGCTTGTTCAGAATGCCGATGTGGTCGCCCGAAATCGCATACGATCGCCGGCGGTAGAAGTCGCGGCCCTTGCGGCCCACCAATTCGAGTTCGATGGTCGCCTCGCGGCGCTCTTCAATGAACCGCTGCGTCGCCTTCAGGAGATTCCCGTTGAACGCGCCTGCCAATCCGCGATCCGAAGTGAAGAGGATCAACTGAATTCGCCGCTCGGGCCGCTCCTTCAATAGCGGTGAGTTCGCAATCTCCTCATTACCTGCGGCAGCCGCGGCAACGTTAGACAACACGCGATGCAACATCGCGCCATACGGGCGAGCCGCAACTACGCGTTCCTGAGCTCGGCGCAGCTTCGCAGCCGAGACCATCTTCATGGCCTTGGTGATCTGCTGTGTGTTCTTGACCGAGCGAATTCGCCGCCGTATGTCTATCAGGCTGGGCATCGGTTACTCTCCGACCGGCCGGCCTGAGCCGCGGCGGAGGTGAATCGCTGCTTGAACTCCGTCAGCATGTCCTTGATCTGCGCCTTCAGCGTGTCGTCGATGGCTTTCTTTTCACGAATCGCCTGAAGAATGCCCGGGTGGCCGTTCTCGACAAAGCGATAGAGCTCGGATTCGAAGCGCCGCACGTTCTCCACCGGGATGTCATCCAGGAAGCCGTTAGTGCCGGAAAACACAATCAGCACCTGCTTCTCAAACGGAAGCGGCTGATACTGACCCTGCTTCAGAATCTCCACCAGGCGCCTGCCGCGATTGAGCTGCTGTTGGGACGACTTGTCGAGATCCGAACCGAACTGCGCAAACGCAGCCAGTTCGCGGTACTGAGCAAGCTCCAGGCGAAGCGAACCGGCAACGGACCGCATGGCTTTCGTCTGAGCGCTGCCGCCGACGCGGCTCACGGACAAACCAACGTTGATCGCGGGACGCACGTTCGAGTTAAACAGATCGGCTTCAAGGTAGATCTGGCCGTCGGTGATCGAAATTACGTTTGTTGGGATGTACGCGGAAACGTCGCCGGCCTGGGTTTCGATGAACGGAAGCGCGGTGAGCGAACCGCCGCCCTTAGCTGCGTTCAGCTTCGCCGCACGCTCCAACAGGCGGCTATGCAAATAGAAAACGTCGCCGGGAAATGCTTCGCGTCCGGGAGGACGGCGCAGCAGCAGCGAAATCTCACGATAAGCGGCGGCATGCTTGGAAAGGTCGTCGTATATTACCAGCGCGTGGCGACCGGAATCGCGGAAATACTCGCCCATCGCGCATCCGGAATAAGGAGCGATGTACTGCATTGGCGCCGGGTCCGATGCGGTTGCGGCTACCACGATGGTGTAGTCCATCGCGCCGTGATCCTGCAGCGTCTTCACCACCTGCGCTACGGTTGAGCGCTTCTGCCCGACGGCAACGTATATACAGGTGACGTCCCCGCCCTTCTGGTTGATGATGGTGTCCAGCGCAATCGCGGTCTTGCCCGTCTGGCGATCGCCGATGATCAGTTCGCGTTGTCCGCGTCCGATCGGGATCATCGCGTCGATTGCTTTCACGCCGGTCTGCAGCGGCTCTTTGACTGGCTGGCGGTCAATTACGCCAGGCGCGAGCGCTTCCAAAGGGTTGAATTTCGTCGTGTCGATGGGTCCGCGATCGTCGATGGGGCGTCCGAGCGAATCGACCACACGACCGATCATCGCTTCGCCAACAGGAACCGACATGATGCGGCCGGTGCGGCGAACCTCGTCGCCTTCCTTGATTTCGGTGTAATCGCCAAGCAGCACGGCGCCGACCTGATCTTCTTCCAGGTTCAGCGCGATACCCGACACGTTATGGGGGAATTCGATGAGTTCGCCGGCCATGACGGTTTCGAGCCCGTGAATACGGGCGATGCCGTCGCCGACCGAGATGACGAACCCGGTTTCCGAGACGCTAACGGCGCGCTCGTAATTTTCGATCTCTTCGCGGAGAACTCGCGTTATCTCGTCTGCTCGGATTTGAGCCATATCTTTGAATTCCTATACAAAACCGACTGCTTAGCGCGCGACCAGCCGCTCGCGCATATTCTGTAGTTGCGTGCGGACCGAGCCGTCATAGACAGTGGATCCGATCCGCGCGACGACGCCGCCGATCAATTCCGGATCGATCGAGAACTCGCCCCGGACCTGCTTGCCCGACACTCGGGACAACTGCTGCTGCAGTTCTGCTTGTTGAGCCTCGGTCAAGGGAGCGGCCGATTTCACCTCTGCGCGCACGATCCCCATCCGCTCATCGAGTGCCAGCTCAAACGCATCTGCAATGTCTTCCAGAATATCGGTGCGTCGACGGTCAATCACCAGAAACAGGAAGTTCCGGACCAACCGGGACATTCCCATCGATTCAGCAAACCGGCCTACCACTGCGCGCTTCTTCGTGATCGAAACCGCCGGGGAAAGCAGCACATTGCGCAGTTCTACCGAATCCCGCATCATCAAACTAAAGGTGCGTAGCTCGACGAGCGACTGCTTGGGATCGAGACCGGCGGCCGGAGCGACTACAGCATCCACCAGCGCTCGCGCATAACGCGTCGATAAAGCATTAGGCATACTTACTGAACACCCCCGATATTCGAGGGAGATTGGCGCCGCATATCTTCAATGAAGACCGCCGTAAGGTCGCTCTGCTTTTGCGCATCAAGTTGCTGCCGGATCTGCTTTTCCGCTAAATCCAACGCCAGTTGTGCTGAGTAAGCCTTTAATTGCAGACTCGCCTGTTTCGCTGCCGATGCGATTTCCGCCTCGGCTCGCGCCTGCACTTTGGCGATCTGCGCCGCCGTCTCAGCTTGGACGCGGGCGCCTTCAGCGGAAATCTCCTCGCGCGACTTGCCGCGGAGTGTTTCGACTTCTCCGGCCAGGCTGGCCACGCGAGCTTCGATCTCAGCCGCGCGCTTTTCGGCGTCGGCGCGAACCTGGGCTGCGTCGCGAATTCCCTTCTGGATTTCTTCAGTGCGGGAACGGAAGAATGGACCGGCGTTTTTCCCGATCAAGTACCCTAAACCGGCCGCGAGGACTGCGAAGTTCGCCCACTTCCACCAGATTTCGTTCGGCATTGGGGCTTCTTCGTGCCCCTCGCCGTGCTTGGCGGCGACCTGAGCGTGTTCCTGGGCGGCCGATGCGCTCGGCTGAAGAGGCGCCTGTGCGTGTCCCGAGGCGTCGCCAGTAGCCGGCGCCGAGTGCGGTGCCGATCCGTGTTCCTGGCCTAAAGTCACCAGCGCGGCGAGCAACACGAGTCCGAAAACGCGTCTCAAGCGGGTCTCCTTTGGAGAACGGCCCCAGTGATCTGATCTGCCAGCGTCTGGCTATTGGCGGCCAACGCTGCCTTCGCTGCTTCCGCCTCGCCCGCGAGCTGCTTTCGTGCTTCGGCTATGGCGGCATCCGCCCGCTCACGCGCGGCCGCAAGCTGGGTAGCCTGCTCCTCTCGCCATTTGCGCCGTACCTCTTCCTGCTCGCGATAGATTTCACCGCGCGCCGCGCGAATCTGCTCCTCATAAGCAGCCGCCTTCGCGTTGGCACGCTCTAACGCCTCGGCCGCCTTCTTGCGCGCGCCCTCGGTGGCTTCGTTTCGTTGCGCAAGCACCCGCTCCAGAGGTTTGAAAAACATCGAGCGGAGGTAAAGGAAGAGCAAAAGGACGAGGAAGAAAGTCGGCAAGGCCTGGATGAGGATTTGGCCTAACGCATGTAGGGTAGCTTCCATCGATTTCGGGGAAATCGGCCCGCTAGACAGCACGTTTGTGCAGTACGGCCCGAAAAATTACGGTATCACAATTATGGCGCTTGACGCAAACTCCTACAGCACCAGGCTCGACGTAGCTTGCTACACAGACGAACGCCCACCTTTTTCGGGTGGGCGTTTCCGTGACTCCGGGACTAGCCGGAGCGACGTTTGGGAGAATCAGATTCGACGGATTCGCGACCGTCAAAACCTGTGATTGATTTGGATACTAAGCCGACTCCGCAATGAAGTCAACAGGAAAAGCTCGCCCCCAGTCGTAACGCATACATCCACTGGCAGTTATTCTTCGTGGCGGTGCATTCTGCCGCTTGGGGGTGATCGCAAAACATTCTTCATCAACTTTGTTGTTGACTTTCTCCGTTTGTTCGCCAACAATTAGACAAGAACGATGGCACTCACCAGACGTCAGAAAGAGTTTCTGGATTTTCTCATCGGCTTCACCGACACAAAGGGCTATAGCCCGAGCTACGAGGAGATCGCGTCCGCCATGGATCTCGCCTCGCTGGCAACTGTGCACAAGCACGTTTCGGCGCTGGAAATGAAGGGCTATCTCCGCCGCGGGTTTAACCAGAGCCGATCACTTGAAGTTTCCCCAGCCTATCTTCATGAGTACCGCCTGTCGGTAGCGAAGAACACTGGGGCGATGGGAGACGTGCCGCTGCTTGGCCGGATTGCCGCAGGCTCACCGGTAGAAGCCATCCAGGGAAACGAGCGGCTCAGCTTCCAGGATTTCGTCGCCGATCCCAACACGTACGCGCTCGAAGTCCGTGGCGAGTCCATGATCGACGACCACATCTGCAACGGTGATTATGTCCTGGTGGAGAAGGCGCCTGATGTAAAGGATGGCGACATCGTGGTCGCCCTGGTAGACGGAACCGACGCTACCTTGAAGCGCTTTTACCGGGAAGCGGACGGTACCATCCGACTCCAGCCGGCCAACGCTTCAATGCAGCCGATTCGAGTCAAACCCGCCTCGTTGCAGGTTCAGGGCCGCGTGTTGGCGGTGCTACGAAAGTTTAAGTAGTTCCTGCTCGGCTTTGAACCAGTCCTGCTCCGGGCAACCACCGTGGCAGCCGCGGGCTTCCCAGTAGGAGTAGGCAAGTTGCGCGATCGCTTCCTGCGTGACCTTAGGAGCCGTGGCCGTGGCGATTGGCTCCAGTGCCGGTTCGGCATTGTTCTTTGCGTGGTGCTTATGGACTGCGCTCTTCGGCTTTGCAGGCGCCCGACGCACGGTCTTCTTAAGTTCCGTGGCGGGAATCGGCAAAGCTTCAGCAGCTTCAACGGGTTTACGTTTAGCCATGGGCCAATTGTAGCACAGCCATCAAACATTTTTGGGTAGAAATGGTGCTACCGTTAACTCAAATATAACGGTGGCTCA
>DASQDN010000046.1:0-9382 GCA_035634155.1 Bryobacteraceae bacterium
GGCGCGGCGTCCTGCACGGCGCGGCGAATTCCCGGCGCGAGTGCAAGCGGCGGCTGCTCGGTTCGTACCGAGATGGTAGTGATCGGCGCGCCTGCTTGCTCGACGGGCACGAAAACCAGCGGCCCGAACTCTTCTCGTGGACTACCGAACCGGGAATCCTTCACTATGCCCACCACCTCAACCGCTTGAGACGGCTCAAACCGCTGTGACAGCGACACCTTGCGACCAATCGCCGGCTCCCTGCCAAATAGTTGAGTAGCGGCCTTCTGCGACAAGACCGCAACGCGGGACCCATCCTTCGAATCCAGCTTCAGAAGCGGTCGTCCAGCTACGACCGTCATACCCATCGTCTCGAGGTAATCATCCGTTACAGGTACGACGCGTGTGCCATTGCCCACGCCCTGTGGTCTGATTTCGCTGGAGACAGCTTGGGTCTGCGCCATGGTGTCGAATGGACCGCAGCAACTCGCTGCGGCGCTAGCGACACCAGGTAGCTGTCGCACGCGGCGGAGCACCTCGCCACGCAGCAAGGGTTGCCGCTGCCGAGCGGCCGGCGTTAATTCCAGCGGTATTTGCACCATCAACAGATTTTCCGGACGGATCCCGAAATCCTGGTTGCGGAGGTTATAAAGCGACCGCGTCAAAAGACCGGCTGTGGATAAGACCACCGCTGAAACGGCGATCTGCAGGACCATAATCCCGTTTAAGCGGCGCAGCAACGAACGGGAGGGGGTGTAGGCGCGGCCGAACTGCGGCGAGGCGGCAGGATTATCTGGACGCGATGAAACGAAAGCGGGAAGCAATCCGAACAATAGGGTAGAGACTACTGCAATAAATCCGGTAAATGCCAAAAGCCGCCAATCGATTGTGACGGGAAGGTAGATCTCCTTTCCTTCAGAAGCAAAGCGTACCAGCAGGCGATCGGTCCAAATAGCGAGCAATACGCCAACGGCCACACCCATGGCGGCAAGCAGAATGCTTTCGGTTAACAGTTGGCGTGCCAGCCGCTTCCGGGTGGCTCCAATCGCCAATCGAATGGCCATCTCGTGAGCGCGCGTGCTGCCTTGTACCAGCAGAAGATTGGCGACATTGAAGCAGGCGGCCAGCAGCACCAAGGCAACCATGCCCATCAACAGCCAAAGGGGCTCAGTGAATGCGGTTCGAAGCTGGTCGAGACCTTGCGACCCATCCTCCAATCGGAGCACCGGTTTGGGCCCATTGCTCGAAGTGATAGACAAATGCGCATAGGTGTCGAGCAACCGGCCTAACTCGGACGTGGCCGCCTCTTGCGGCACACCCGGCCGCAGTCGGCCCATGACGGAAAGCCATGTTGCAAAGCGCGCCTGCAGCAGGTTGGTAGGTGCAATTCGGGGCTGCTGGCTCAAGGGAATCCACAGGTCGGGCACAGTACCTGGGATCTCGCCAAAAAACTCACGTGGGGCCACGCCGACGATGGCCACTTCGGCGCCGTTGATCCGGAGCGACTGACCTATTACACCCGGATGGCTCCGGAAATGCCGTTCCCAGAAACGGTTGCTAATCACCGCCACCGGCGGCGCGCCGGCGATATCGTCGGCTTCGGCGTACACTCGGCCCAAGGCGGGTCGCACCCGCAGTACCTGAAAATATGAGCCGCTGGCAAGCCGCACGGATCCGGTGGCCGCCGCGGGTCCGGCGCGCAGGACCAAATCCTTTACGGGAAAGTCCGAAGCCGCGAACATCCCGCCAAGCGCAGTCTGCTGCCGCGCAATTTCGCTGAATAAGGGATAACTGAAATTGCCCGGCTGCCCCTCCTTCTGGGCCAACGTCAAAAGCACGAGCTCATGTGGCGCCTCCACAGGTAGCGGGCGGAAGACAACCCGGTCCAGTAAGCCGAATATCGCGGTGTTGGAGCCTATGCCAATCGCGAGCGAAAGCACAGCAACCAGCGTGAACACTGGCAATTTACGAAGCACTCTCGCGGCGTGTCGGAAATCCGCCAGCAGCGAGCCGAGCCACCCGATGCCCCAGTTCTCCCTGCAGTCCTCCTTCACCTGCTCAATTCCGCCGAACCGCAGCGCCGCGTCGCGAATAGCCTCCTCGCGCGAGCGCCCGTTGTGTTGAACGTTCTTCTCGGCCTGGCTCTCGAGGTGAAATCGAAGTTCCTCCTCGAGCTCATCTTCGACAGATCTGCGCTGGAACAACGCGCGCAAGCGGTACAAGAGATCTGAAATCATTGTCCGGCTCCAGGTTCCAGAATCAAGGCCACTGTGTTTGTGAGCCGCGACCAACTCTCCGTCTCGGCGCGCAGGTGCTTGCGGCCCTGAGCCGTGAGCTCGTAGTATTTTGCGCGCCGCCCGTTTTCGGAAAGTCGCCATTTGCCTTTGACGAGGCCTTTGCGCTCCATTCGATGCAGAGCCGGATACAACGATCCCTGCTGCACTTGTAAGGCGCCGTTCGAGCGCTGATTCAGCCGCTCGGAGATACCCCACCCGTGCTGCGGCTCCGAGTCAAGTATCTGCAGGACGAGCAGGTCTAAGGTTCCCTGCGGCAACTCGATGCGATGGAATTCAGTCATGCTCGCTTACCCTTATGCTTCTACAGAAAGATTATAGGGCGATCTTCTGTAGAAGTGCAAGGGTAGAGCTCGGGCAGGGGATGAATGCTGACTGTTAGAAGAAATGGATGACGACGGACTACCGGCCCTCGTCGACTACCGAGATTGCGTTGAACAGGGCATAGTTGCGCACTGGGACAAACTGGAAGACCAGCTTCCCTTGAGCGTTGGGGTGGAGGTTCCGAAACGTCCTTTCGAGCGTCTTCAGCGCGCCGCCGGCCTGCTGGAAGACATCGAAGTTCTCTAGCAGCACGCGCCCGTTCATGTACACATCGAAGACGCGGGAGCCTTCGCCGCCGCCGCCGGGTCTGCCGGGTCCAAACCAATGTTCGGTGAAGTGGAGGGTGGCCGTGTACTTGGATCCCGCAACGACGGGGATCACATAGCTAAAGTGGCCGTAGCGTTCGCTTTGGTAGAGCGCCTGATCACGCGCTCCGGAGACTTCGTCGGTGCGCTGTACCAACTGCCCGCCCGTGTAGTAGTGATCCGCAGACCACTCCTGTCCTTGCTTATCCGTATAGGCGGCAGCGCGGGCCAGAATTCGAACCGGCCGCATGCGATCGCGGAGACCGGGCACGATCTCAATCGCATTCACGAAGGGCTCTTCTTTCAATGTCGGCCGGAATTCCAGATGCAGCACGCCGTCGGTGCCCGGCTTCACGTTGGGAAATACTTTGATGTTGGCGACGTTCGGACCACCCGCGTCGGCAAGCGCATCCCAGAAATGAAGCAGCCTTTCGTCATTAGCGCGGACAGAGAAGATCCGACTCGATTCGCCTCCCCCGGCGACATTGTTCTCGCCGAAGATCGTTTCCGCGAAGTGCAGGCGGAGTTCGTAGTTTCCAGCTTTCAGCGGGATGTCGTACTTGAAATGCCCCTGTCGACGAGTCAAGTACAAGGCGCTGTCAAGAGTCCGTTGGATGGGGCGCGGCGGAACCGACTCGGCGGTCCCTCCCGTGAAGTACCTATCGCCCGCCCAGACGTTCCCGTCGCGGCCCACATATCGCGCGGCCGTCGAGCCGGCCATGATGCGTACCTCACTCAGGTCGGCCGCTGCCGGTACGGGTTGGTCCGATGCATCGGACGGAGCGGCCTGCCGGCCTCGCAGGAGATACGCGCCCACGGCCAGTACGAGCACCAAGGCTAAAACCACATAGGGCCAGCGAGATCGAGGTTCGGGGGGCGCGGCTGGGGCAGGTACGATCGGCGGGATCTCGACTGTCGGCGGCTCTTCCACCACGGCCGCTTCTTCGATTGCCGCGACCTCGGAAGGCACAGCAGGCTCGCGGAAGTGAAATTGCGGCGCATAGGATCCTGCCGGTATATCCACTCGCACGGGTTCTTCCGCGCCCTTCCCGGCATAGTATTGCTGAAGACGCTTCCGCAGCCGGTGCGCTTCGACACGGACAATCGCGTCTCGCTTCTGGTCGAAATTGGCGGGGCGTCCCAGCGCCTCAACAGCGATATTGTATTCGCGCAACTCATCCTGCCGTCCTTCGAAATATCGCGAGCAGACGTAGCGGAGAAACACCGCCAGGTTCGGCGACCTTTCGAAGATGCCCGTGGCGAGAAGACGCTCGACCGCTTCGCGCTCCTGCTGGAGGCGGTCGGGTGTCCTCAGGTCGCGAGGAAGAGTTGGCGCACTCATTGATTACACGCCTACTTAGGTTGTGGAACGATGCGGAGGTATGGCTTGGGCGCGCGCCAGCCTTCCGGGTACTTCGCGCGAGCCTCGTCTTCAGAGACCGACGGCAAAATGATCACGTCCTCGCCGTGCTGCCAGTTCACAGGCGTAGCCACCTTGTGCCTGGCCGTGAGTTGAATCGAGTCCAGCACGCGCAGGACTTCGTTGAAGTTGCGGCCCGTGCTCATCGGGTAGCTCAACATGAGCTTGATCTTCTTATCGGGCCCAATGACGAATACGGTGCGTACCGTAGCGTTGTCCGCGGCGGTCCGGCCCTGTGACGTGGAACCGCTATCGGCCGGCAGCATGTCATAAAGCTGCGCCACCTTCAACTCAGGGTCGCCGATCATCGGATAGCTGACCTTGCAGCCCTGCGTCTCTTCAATATCGGCTGCCCACTTGCCGTGGCTTTCCACCGGGTCGACGCTGAGGCCGATAATCTTGCAGTTGCGCTTTTCGAACTCGGGCTGGAGGTTCGCCATGTAGCCCAGTTCGGTTGTACACACCGGAGTGAAATCCTTCGGGTGCGAGAACAGGATTGCCCAACCGTCACCAATCCACTCGTGAAAATTGATGACGCCTTGCGTTGTTTCGGCTGTAAAATTAGGCGCTTCCTGATTGATCCGTAACGACATGGTTCCTCCACAAGTTTGCAGCTGTCTTCAGGCTTGTGTTGATATTATCGCGGTCCTGACGGCCGGGTCAAAACTCGAAAGTGACGCCGGCTACAGGGACTATGGGAAACACGCGGTCGACAGTCAGGAATGCTCGCTGCGTGGCTCCATTCAGCCCGTCAAAACTGAGGTAGCGTAGATTGCGCCGGTTTGTCGCGTTAATGATTTCGCCGAAGAGCGTCAGCTTCCATGCATCGTAGGTGAAAGACTTGTTCGCACGGAAATCGAGGCGCTGGTATGAGGACAGTCGGACCTGATTTCGCTGGGGGGCGAGGTAGTACAACCCATCGCGCACCGTGAGGAAGCCAGGGATGGGCTCGCCGCTGCCATATGCCCAGCGGCCGCTCAAGTTGAGGCTAGGCCTCAGGCGATAGCTCAGGTAGGTATTCGCGAGATGCCGCTGGTCCTCGTCGGCCCAGTAGGCGATCCCAAGGCGGCTTTCTCGCTGGCGCGCATAGCTCAGCGTGTAAGAGGTCCATCCGCTCAGGCGATTGGCGGATCGAGTCTGGAGCACAAACTGGATGCCGCGAGAGTAGCCGCGCGCGGAGTTGAAGAGAGCCGCGGAAACTGGTTGAATTACGCCATTGCGGATCCGGAAGTCGAAGAAGGGACGCGCAAGCAGGTCCCGGTCGTTGCGGTTCCAACCCTCCACGCGCAGCCGCGCCGAATTGCCCAACCGCCGTTCGATGGCGAGCGATACGTGATTGGCACGCTCGGGTAATAAGCGCGAGCCACCGAATGGAGACGTCAACAAGGCAAGATCCGGAAATTGCGCGTAGTGACCCCAGCCCAGGTGCACGTCGATGCCGCTTGGAGCGCTGATGGTAACGGCCGCACTCGGCGACACCACGGTGGATGGGTATAGATCGTGCGTGTCCCAGCGTGCTCCCGCCGTGAGTCGCAAGCGTCGAGAGGGCGACCATCCTAGGTGCGCCTACGCTCCGTTCCGCGGGCCTGTCCCGCGATGCCGGTCTTGCTGCAGGACGCGCGGAGGGTTGTTGAGGTAGCGGAATGCAAAGCCCTCGTCGCGCATGCGACGGGTTGACCAGCCGCCCTCGAACGAGAGCGCGGTCGACATCTGCCACGAAGCGCGGCCGTTGCCGATCCACTCCCCGTACGCGCCGTAGTCGATCGGGCGTGACTCGCGATTGATCGAATGGAAACGCTCGCGCAGCCATGCGCCGGTTGCGGTCAATACGAATTTGGACACTGGTGTGTACTGCCAGGAAGCTTTCGTCAGCGTGCTGCGGTTCTTGGCTTCTATGAGCGCATTCACTCCAGATTGCTGCCGTCGCGTCGTGCGGTCCAGATCCGTCACGCCATCGAGCACATACAGGCTGACCTGCTGGCGATCAGTCAGCGAGTATCCAAGCCGCGCCTGCACGTCCATGTACCCAATCAGCAAGCCGTTTTCCGTGTTGAGTCGCTTGAGCAGATATTGCAGGTAGCTCTTCCGCGCGGACGCGATCCATGTACCCTTGCCGCCTGCAAATGGGGCCTCTGCAAGCACGCTGGTGGCGGCAACGCCAGAAACGACGCGTATCGAGCGCTTCAATCGGCTTCCTTCACGGGTTCGAAGTTCGAGGATGCCTGCGGTTCGGTCCGAGTAACGGGCAGGGAAAGCGATTGGCAAGAGAAGCATGTCGGAGACCATTTCGCCGTTGAGCATCGATAGAGACGCGTCGCCTTCATTCGCGATGCTGTGGAAGGGCATGTGCACCAGGACGTCGTCAATGTAGAGGCCGATGCGACGGAAGTCGGCGCCGCGGAGTGTGAACTGGCTTTGAAAGTCGTTATTCGCGGCGACACCGGGAAGCGCATGGACCGCGCGTATGGGATCGTCCATCAGCACGGTGCTGAGGTTCTTTACCTCCGCGCCGGTGAGCGTCAAGGGCGCTGACGCAGGCGAAGCTTCCTCGACTTCGAATGCGCCGGCGCGCACTTCCACTGTCTCGGTGCGTTGGAAAGTCTCGGGGCTGAGAACTATGTCTATGTTCTGGTCTTCGGACTCAATCACAGTCACCGTCTGCTTAATCAGCCGGTAGCCGACCGTTTCCACCTGAAGGGTGTAGCTGCCGGAAGCGACGGCTTCAAGGCGGAAGCGACCCTCGGGATTGGTAGCGGTTTCCAGGTTGGAGGCGCCGAGCATGCGAATGCGAACTCGCGCCAACGGCTCACCTCCACGGGCATCGACGACGCGGCCCGAGATGCTTGCGAGAAGCGGGATCGTTCCCGCAAGCAGGTACAACAGGTACTTCATATGTGATGGCTATCCTCGACGGTATCAGACCGGCGGCTACACTGCTGATGATGGACATCAGTTCCATGCTCGAAGCCGGACGGCTTGATTTTCTACAGGCGATCGGCAGCCCACGTGAGGGTGCGACCGGGTGGTCAGTGGTCGAGTGTATAGAACACGTAGTCATGTTTGAAGAGCGCTATATCGGTTGGTTGGAAAGGGGTACGCCCGTGTTGCCGCGGCCTGACCCGGATCGAGAACTGCGCATGTACACGGCGATTCGGAGTCGCTTGACGAAGGTTGAATCGCCCGAAGCGATGCGGCCGCGCGGGCGCTTTGATGACGTGGGTGAAGCGTTGGCTGCTTTCAACGCAGTTCGCACACGCACTGTCCGTCTCGTGCAGGAGCTGGGACGCGAAGGATTGTATTCCCGAGGGGCCAAACATCCCTTTTTCGGGCGGGTGAACGGGGTGGAACTGATCTATCTCATCGACGGCCATGCGCGGCGTCATGCGGACCAGATGCGCGAGATTTGTGAGGAGGCCGATATGAAGAAGACTCCAGTGTTCAAGCGCGACCGTCCCGATTTGCCTTCTGAATGGGAGATGTCGCTGGCGGAAGACTCGCGGAACATGAGGGCGGAAGAGCTACGCCTGGACGGAGCCGTATTCGAGCGGGTTGCTTTGGCAGGGAGCCAGTTCGGATCGGTGCTTTGGAAGGACGTGCGCTTTGTCGATTGCGATCTGGCCAACGTTCGCGCGCATCGGATGACTCTGGTTCGAGTGGAGTTCATCAACTGCCGTTTGACGGGATTGGTTTCCGCGGTGGTCGACTGGCGCGACGTGCTGATCTCCGGCGGTGACTTGCGATACGCGCAGTTACAGGGCGGAAAATTTCGCTCCTGCGAGTTTGACAATTGCAATTGGGAGGAATCGGATCTGCAGAACGCGGACATGGAGGGCTCGATCTTCCGGTCGTGTAACCTGGCGCAGGCGGATTTTCGCAGAGCGAAGTTGAACCATGCCGACCTGCGGAAATCGGAAGTGGAAGGTTTGACCATCGGCATGAACGATCTGCGCGGCGCGATTGTTGACCCGGCGCAGGCGATGGTTTTCGCACGGTTGATGGGCCTGCAGATCCGTTAGTTGAGGGTTGGAGCGTTATACTGACTCTTTGTTCCACATACTCGAACGGCAGATTCTTCAGAGCATTTCCAACCATATCCAGGCGCGCTATGGAGCCGATATTCCCGTGCTGCTGGAGCAGCCGAAACAGGCATCCTTCGGCGAGCTTGCGGCCCCTGTTGCGTTCCAGCTTGCCAAACAGTTGAAGCGGGCGCCTAAGCAGATCGCGGCTGAGCTCGCGGAGGATCTGCAAGGCATCCCTGGCGTCAAGTCGCTGGAAGTTGCTGGAAACGGCTACCTCAACATTCGCCTCCGTCGGGGTTCCTACGGCTTCGCGGTTCTGCACTCCTTCGACGCAGGCGAGTCAGCCGCGAGCGGCGAGAAGATCATCGTCGAGCACACCAATATCAACCCAAACAAGGCCGCGCACATCGGGCACCTGCGCAACGCGATCCTTGGCGATACTTTCGTTCGCATGCTGCGCACCGCAGGGCGGCGTGTTGAAGTTCAGAACTACATCGACAACACGGGCGTGCAGGTGGCCGATGTTGTTGTTGGGTTCCACTACCTGGAAAATAAGGGCATCGAAGATGCGCGCGGGTTAATTAGC
Source organism: Bryobacteraceae bacterium (assembly GCA_035634155.1). Classification (GTDB taxonomy): domain Bacteria; phylum Acidobacteriota; class Terriglobia; order Bryobacterales; family Bryobacteraceae; genus DASQDN01. The sequence goes on from DASQDN010000046.1 coordinate 8,928, forward strand.
GCGGGCAAGTTCGACTACCTCTGCTGGGACTTGTATGCGCGCATCAGCTCGCATTACAAGGAAAACGCGGAAGCCTTGAAATGGCGCGCCGAAACGCTGCACGCAATCGAGGCCGGTGCAGGCGTTCAGGCAGAACTCGCGCATGTGGTTGCCGACGCTATCGTGCAGGCGCATCTGGCGACGATGCTCCGGCTGGGCATTCGCTATGATGTGCTGCCGCGCGAGAGCGAAATTCTTCACTTGAAGTTTTGGGCGACGGCGTTCGAACTGCTCAAACAGCGGAAGGCCATTTACCTGGAGACCGAGGGCAAGAACAGCGGTTGCTGGGTAATGCCCGCGACTGCTTTCTCCGAGTCGGCCAGTGAGGAGGATGATTCCAAGGTGATCGTGCGTTCGAACGGCACGGTGACTTATGTCGGGAAAGACATCGCTTATCAGCTTTGGAAGTTCGGCCT
>DASQDN010000047.1:0-3348 GCA_035634155.1 Bryobacteraceae bacterium
TGCGGAGCGCCGTCAAGGGCCACCGTTTCGCCGGTTCGAAGGTTCAGCAATCCTGCGCCGCCCTCGAGAAGCACGGCTAGAAGCCATTGCCGGTTTGGCGAAACGAAGCCAATTTGCAGCTTCGACGCGCTGGGGACCGGCGCTTCGAGCGAGGCCGCGCCGGGAATGCCGGTAATCGGCCGAACCGCTTTCGCATTGGCATCAAAGACATAGCCGAGCAGCGGGCTCGAAAGCCGGGCCGCTGGGTCAGCTGCGACCGCGGCTACCGCGATGGCGCCGGTGAGTAGAAGAGTTCGCATCATTGTTTTACCTCGGGGCTTTACCTCGGGCCGGTCGTCGTCGGGTTCCCTGGAGTCACTGTCACGCCGGCGGTCGCCGGTGCCGTCGATCCGCCGCCATAGGTCGCGGCCACGACGCCAGCGGCGATACCGGCGCCCGCGACGCCAAGCATCACCAGGCGCCGTCGCGAGCGCCAGGTTTGCGCAGGGGCGGGGGCGTTCGTAATCGTTTGGGTGAGTGTCGCGGAACCGGTCCGCGCGCCGCTCCGGGCGAGAACGCGGGTGATGAATTCTCCCGTGATCTTGCGCAGCCGAATGCCGCTGAACTCGGCTTCACCTTTGGAATCGGTTCGTTCCGTGGCGATCGTGTCTCCACCGCGGAAATGCCCGCCGGCTCCGATGGCCGGCAGAACGGCGGAAACCGTTGCGCCCGGCACAGGCCGCTGATCCTGGTCGACGACACGGACCCGGACGTCGGCTCCGCGACCTCCAGCTGAGGTCACGACCGCGTCATGTCCACTCAGGACGTCGACCTTTAAACCGTCTTGGGCGCTCGCGTTCGTTACGCAGAGGCCGAGTACCATTACCGCGCTAAGTAACTTCATGGTCCTGTTCGTGACATTTATCGACAGAACGTCACGTCAGGCAGATAGGGTATTGACCCTACGTCAGAAGAAAAAGCGGTGGGCCTAGCGGCGAGGTTGGGAGACGACCACGATCCCCGACTCCGTTATGTGATGTCCATTACGAATGTCTTCCTCGGGATCGAAGCCAATAATGCTCGACTCCGGGATCACGGTTTCGGCATCGATGATGGCTTTGCGGATGCGGCTGTAGCGGCCGATTTGAGCATTGCTCAACACAATGCAGCCATCCACTTCACAATAGCTGTGGACGCGAACGCCGGGCGATAACACGCTGTGCATCACGCGACCGCCAGAGACGATGCAGCCCGGGGAGACGATCGAATCGATGGCGACGCCCATCCGGCGGCCTTCCTGAGCGAAAACGAATTTGGCGGGCGGCTGTTGGACCAAGCGGGTTCGGATCGGCCAGCGCTCGTCATACAGGTTGAACTCCGGAGTCACCGACACGAGGTCCATGTTGGCTTCATAGTAGGCGTCCAGGGTTCCGACGTCTCGCCAATAGCGCGCAGTCTTGCCGTTCAGGTCGCGAAAGTCATAGGCGACCACACGATGCCGTCCGATGCAACGGGGCAGCACGTCCTTGCCGAAATCATGGGAGGAATTCGGATCGGCGGCATCCTCGATCAAGGCATTGCGCAAAACCTCGCGATTGAAGACGTAAATCCCCATGGACGCGCTGACCATATCGGGATTGAAGATGGAGCGGACCGGATTCCCATGCTTCGGCTTTTCCTCAAATCCTCGGATTGAATAGTGCTCGTCGATGTCGGTGATACCGAAGCGGTCGGCTTCTTCAGGTCGGATCTGCAGGGTGGCAATAGTGACGTCCGCTGTCAGCCGCTTGTGCCAGTCGAGCATCTCCAGGTAATTCATCTTGTAGATGTGATCGCCGGAAAGGATCAGCACTTGCGTTGGTCCTTCGACCTCCACACTTTCCAGATTCTGGTAAACGGCGTCGGCTGTTCCCAGATACCAGTCCTCGTGGACGCGCTTCATGGGCGGGATCACTTCGACGAACTCGCCCATCTCGCTCGGCAGGAAATACCAGGCGCTGCGCAGGTGCCGGATCAGCTCAAGTGCTTTGTATTGCGTGAGGATAAATATGCGGCGAATGTCGGAATTAATGCAGTTTGAAAGAGTGAAGTCGATGATCCGGTAGATGCCGCCGAAACTGACGGCGGGCTTGGCTGTGTCTCGGGTGAGCGGGTTGAGTCGCTCGCCCGCTCCGCCGGCAAGCAGGATCGCAAGGACATTCTCCATCTATGCCTCCAGCTTATCGCGCGAATTCTCGGAATGATGACGCGGGATCCATTACGGTAATCAGCGGAACCACAAGTTCACGTAGGTGTTTCGTAGTGTACAATTGCTTGGAATCCGCAAATGTAGTTTACGGAGCGATTCTCCACTCCTGTTCCCATGCTCATGCCTGGAATCGCCAATGCCCTCTTACACCTCTAAACACGTTGAAATCCTTCTCATCGACGACAACCCAGCCGACGTACGACTGGCTCAAGAAACCTTAAAAGATTACAAGCTGCAGAACGTGCTCCACGTTGTGCAGGACGGGGAATCGGCGCTTGCGTTTCTCCGCCGTGAGGGCCGGTATGCGGATGCTCCGGTACCGGATCTTGTTCTGCTCGATCTGGCGTTGCCCAAGATCGACGGAATAGAAGTGCTGGCACAGATCCGGACGGACGAGCGGCTTAGCAATCTACCGGTTGTCGTGATGGCTGCATCGCCTGTCGACCAGGAGATGCTGACCGATTTGAACGTCACTCCCGACTGCTTCATTTTGAAGCCGCTGACTGTGGAGCGCTACCTGGAGGCGATCCGCTGCTTCCCGCAACTGGCGCTGTCGATCGTTAAGATCGCCACCGCTTAAGCATTACTTGGTAACAGGAGCTTCGCGGCGCGTCTCGCCAAGCAGCGCTTGGTGTGCCGTTTCCGGTACCACGCGCCAGTTGTTATCCGGCGCCGACGGCAATTCGTGGTCTGCGTAGTAACGCACCATCAGATCCCGGATGTCCTCGTAGGAGCGCCAGACTACTTTCGCGCCCTGATACATGGTGTATCCGTTGCTTCCGGCGGCTCGGTAGTTGTTCACTGCGATCCGAAGCTTCTGGTCGGGAGGGAGCGGCTTGCCTCCGAACTGCAAGTTGCGGACGCGGTCTCCCACCGGACGCGTGAGATCGAGTTCATACGTTACGCCTTGCGCCATGTCGAAGTTGTAGCCGATCACCGCGGTGTTGATTAAAGGTGTGTTGGAGCAGGCGGTGTTTTGACAGCCGGTGAAATAGCGGGCAGCGTTCTCGAGCGCATCCTTTACGGCCTTGCCTGTCCCTTCCACTGCATACAGCTCGTTGTCATAGAGATACAGAGCAGCGATCTGGCGGACGGTGACCGGGCCTTTGGCAATTGCGGCT
>DASQDN010000048.1:0-1846 GCA_035634155.1 Bryobacteraceae bacterium
CGGCACCACGTTGATCACGCAGACCAAGCCGATCGAGCAGCGATGGGGTGGCTGGTATGTGACCGGAACCCATGGCTCGCAAAAGCATCGCGGCAACGCGTTGGTGCGCGATAAGAACAAGCCGGATGAACTCGATACTGAGGCGACGCAGAACCAGACCGACCTCGCAACCAAGTTCGACACCGGCGCTTATCTGACGCCGCACAGCGATATCGTCGCCCTGATGGTGTTGGAGCATCAGACGCACATGACGAATCTGATCACTCGGGTCGGGTTTGAAACTCGAATGGCGTTGTCGGACTCGCGCGCAATCAAAAAAGCGCTTGGTGAACCCGTGGAAGAAAAGAGCGAGTCCACGCTGCGGCGCATCAACAATGCTGCCGAGGAACTGCTCGAATACATGCTGTTCTCCGGCGAAGCGGCCATCACCGAACCGATTCGCGGCACATCCGGGTTTGCGGAAGCATTCGGCAAAGGGGGGTTCAAAGACAAGCGTGGCCGGTCACTACGCGACCTGGATCTGACGAAGCGAATCTTCAAATACCCGCTCAGCTACATGATCTATTCGGAAGCTTTCGATGCGCTCCCGGCGGAAGCTCGCGACCGTGTATTGCGGCGGTTGTGGGCAGTGCTGGTGAAGGGCGACGACAAGCCGGCCTTCAAGCATCTCTCGGCGGCGGATCGGAAGGCGATGTACGAGATCGTTACCGAGACTAAGAAGGAACTGCCCGACTGGTGGTCCTCTTCGGTGTCCACCGACTAATATCGGCGAGGCTGTTCGGTTGAGTTATTGCTTGGGTTGCCGGCGGATGAAATCGTCGACGACACCGATCAGACCGTTCAGTTTCTCGGTGGCTTCCGCGAGGTTTTGTTCAGTCCTGCGTTGCGCGACACTCGTCTCGCGTAGCTCGTCTGCAATGAGCACCTGAGCACGTAACAATCGCCGGTGCTCCTCTTCGTGATCTAGCAACGCTTCTTCATGTTCGTTCATCCGAGCTTCGCGCTTCGCCTCAATTTCCGCCATTCGAGCTTGGTGCGCTTCTTCTCGTTGCGCAATACGGCTGAAGTACTCGGCGGCGGTGGACGCGAGAGCTTCGTGCTTTATAGCGAGATCTTCGATGATGCGTTCGATGCGGTCGAGGCGGTCGTCATTGGGCTGGCGCTGCATCTTGAATCCTTTACTTAAGAGGGAGGCGGGACCTGCCGCGTTCACTATTCTCGTACAGAGGCGCTGTGCCCCGCCACGCGCTCCCGGGCATGACCACCATTTCAACACGCGCTGGCGTTTGCCTATCGACCCCTCACGAACGATTTAGGTTCGTCGCCAGGAAAGCTAGAGTTTTCGCCCAGGCATCGCACGCGGCGGCAGCATCATACCGGGGTGACGTGTCGTTGTGGAAGGCGTGGTTGGCGCCTTGATAGATGTGCAACTCGTATGGCTTGCGCTGGTCATTCAACCGGGTGAGCAGAGCCGGAACCTGCCCCGCTAAACCGCGATCGAGTTCCGCGCGTAAATGCCGAGAATGGGCGCTCGCAGATTTGTGATCTGGTCAGCCGGCGCAGGCGTGCCGTAGAAGACAAGGCCGCCGCGAGTAACTCACTGTTCACCGCCAGATCGAACACATTTCCGCCTCCGGCGCAGAAGCCGATAGCGCCCAGCCGATCTCCCTGCACGTACGTCTGATCGCGAATCATCATCAAGGCCGATTGCATGTCCTGCCGCCGCTCTGCCGGCAACCGTGCGCCCATAAGCCGCGCCCGCGGCTTCAGGATCGGCGAAGGCCTCGGTTCCGCCCTGCCGGACAGCAGGTCAACTGCGCCGGCGGTGTCGCCGGCTTTGGCGACG
>DASQDN010000049.1:0-9991 GCA_035634155.1 Bryobacteraceae bacterium
TCGTCAGCGCTGACGACGTTGCCCTTGTTCTTCGACATTTTCGCGCCGTCTTTGATGACCATGCCTTGCGTGAAAAGGCGCTTGACGGGCTCATCGTTCTTGATGACGCCGATGTCGCGCATCACTTTGGTCCAAAAGCGCGAGTAGATGAGGTGCAGGATGGCATGCTCGACGCCGCCGATGTATTGGTCGATCGGAAACCAGTAGGCGATCTTGGCGGAATCGAAGGGGGCCTGGTCGATGTGGGCGTCGCAGTAGCGGTAGAAATACCACGACGACTCGACGAACGTGTCCATGGTGTCGGTTTCGCGGCGCGCGGGGCCGCCGCACGCGGGACACGTGGTGTTCAGGAACTCGGGTACGTTCTCCAGGGGCGAGCGCCCTTTGCCGGTGATCTGGACGTCGAGGGGGAGCACGACGGGCAGGTCCTTTTCGGGAACGGGCACGATGCCGTCTGTGGGACAGTGGACGACGGGAATCGGTGTGCCCCAATATCGCTGGCGGGAAACGCCCCAGTCTTTGATGCGGAAGGTGATGGCCTTTTCGCCGAAGCCGTCGCGTTTGGCTTTAGCGCCCATGCGGGCTCGAGCGTCTTCGCTGCTGAGCTTGGAGTAGTCGCCTGAGTGTTCGACGATGCCATCGTCGCCGAACGCTTCCGTCATGGTGGCGGGGTCGGCGAGATGGCCGTCGATGGGTCGGATGACCGATCGCACGGGGATGGCGTACTTGGCGCAGAACTCGAAGTCGCGCTGGTCGTGGGCGGGCACGGCCATGATGGCTCCGGTGCCGTATCCCATCAATACGAAGTTGCCGATCCAGACGGGAACTTTCTCGCCGCTGAAAGGGTTGATCGCGTAGGCGCCGGTGAAGACGCCTTCCTTCTCGATGTCGCCGTGGTCCTTTTGCGCTTGCGCGTCCACCATGGCTTTGATCGCCGGCTTCAGGTCCTCGGATGCGAGCCGGGCCACCAGCGGATGGCCGGGCGCGAGGATGACGCAGGTCGCGCCATAGATGGTGTCGATTCGCGTTGTGAATACGCGGATTTTGTCGGTGGAATTTTCGAGGGCGAAATCGACCTCGGCGCCTTCGGAGCGGCCGATCCAGTTGCGCTGCATGGCGAGCACGCGCTCGGGCCAGCCGTGTTCGAGCTTGTCGATGTCGGCGAGGAGTTCGTCGGCGTATTGGGTAATGCGGAGGAACCACTGCTCGAGTTCCCTCTGCTCGACGGGTGTGGTCTCGTGGCGCCAGCAGCAGCCGTCCACGACCTGTTCGTTGGCGAGCACGGTCGCGCATTCAGGACACCAGTTCACCAGCGCTTTACGTCGATAGGCGATGTCCTTCTTCAGCATCTGGAGGAAAAACCACTGGTTCCAGCGGTAATAGTCGGGCTCGCAGGTGGAGACTTCCAGGTCCCAATCGTAGGAGAAGCCCATGCGGTTGTGCTGGCGCTTCATGGCGGCGATGTTGGACAGGGTCCATTCGCGGGGCTGGCGGTTGTTCTTGAGGGCTGCGTTTTCGGCGGGCAGACCGAAGGCGTCCCACCCCATCGGGTGCAGCACGTTAAAGCCGCGCATCCACTTGTAGCGAGCGAGGGCATCGCCGATCGCGTAGTTCCGCAGGTGGCCGACGTGGAGGGTGCCGCTCGGGTAGGGCAGCATTTCGAGGACGTAGTATTTGGGCTTCGAGCGCTCCTGGGCGGGCTTGTAAAGGTTGGGGTCGGCGTTCCAACGCTCGTGCCACTTGAGTTCTATTTCTTTGTGGTCGTACGGCTTTTCGGGCATGGATTGTGGAACTTTCAGCGTAGCGCACGTATTCGGAGGGTTATGGGAGACTGGGGATGAACGTGCTTAAGACACTCATGATCCTATGCCTCGCGACGGCGTCGATGTTCGGACAGCAGGCCCAGGCGCCTGCTGAAAAATCGCCGGCCGTGACCGCGGAACATCGTAAGAATGCGCTCCAGCTCGCCGAGATTAGCGGCCGCAAGCGCTTTGAAGCTTCACTGCCTGACGTCGTCCGACAGGGTAAGGAGCAGATGCTGAAAGTTGCGCCGGATTTCGACCCCGCGTTTGCCGAGGAATGGGCCAAGCGAATGACCGCGCGCATCAAGGCAGATGACTTTCTTGCTGTTGCGGCCGGGGTTTACGCAAAGTATCTGACCAACGATGAGATCCTCGAACTGATTCGCGTTCAGCAGGCGGGGCAGAAGTCACCGGCGGCGACCGTCAGTCCGGAGTTGCAGAAGAAGATCGCGGAGATCAGTCCCAAGTTGATGGGCGAAATCGTCGGCGGCTGTACCGAGCTAGGCGCAAAACTCGGGTCGCAAGTGGGGGATGAGATTGCCGTGGAGCATCCGGAGTGGACGCAAAAGCCCGTCGCTCCCGCTAAGTAGTCGTCTTGATTTTTGCCACAGGCGCGGGAATCTTCGGCCGCGCGAATTCGAAGTACTCCTGCTTGGGAGCCCCGGCTTCGAAGCAGCGGCGGCAGCGCGCTTCGTACATGCCGGCGGCTCCTACTACGATAAGGTCGTCAGATTCGACCAGTCGCTGCGTGTGCTTGGCGGGGTTGCCGCAGCGCATGCAGATCGCGAGAGTCTTCGTGATTGCTTCCGCGTGAGCGAGAAGTTCGGGTATGGGCGTGAAGGGTCGGCCCATGAAGTCGGTGTCTAGACCCGCCAGGATCACCTGCTTGCCGCTGTCGGCAAGCTGGCTGGCGATCTCAATCAGCTCGGGGCCCATGAAGTTCGCTTCGTCGATGCCGACCACCTGGGTACGCCAATCGAGTACTTTGACGATATCCGCCGCGCCGCTCACGACCTCTGAGCGCATCCGGATATCGCCGTGCGAGACAATTTCGTCATGCGAGTAGCGGTCGTCGATAACGGGCTTGAAGACCTGAACGCGTTTGCGGGCGATCATGGCGCGCCGCAGACGCCGCATCAGTTCTTCGCTCTTGCCGGAGAACATCGGGCCGCAGATCACCTCAATCCAGCCCACATTGCCTGCTACGAAATCCATAGGGAACTTCGATCGTAGCATCATGTTTACGCGCTCACGACGCTTGATCCGGCCCGAGATCCTCGACGAACAGACGCCGGAAGCAGCGGCGGCAAGCCTGCGGGATTTGGTGCGGATTAACCGGTGGTTGGGAGGGCACGAGGCGCTACGGTCTGCGTTGCGGGGTGTGGCCCCGGAAGGGCCGTTTACGGTGCTGGATGTGGGGGCGGCCTCGGGCGATTCCGGCCGGGTGATCCGCCAGGCTTACCCCCAGGCAGTGGTGACGTCGCTCGACTACAGGGCGCATCACATGTTCGGGGCTCCGGCGCCAAAGGTGGTGGCTGATGCGTTCCAGCCGCCGTTTGGGCCGGGTAGTTTCGATATCGTTCACTGCTCACTGTTTTTGCATCATTTTGAGGATCCGGCGGTGGTGAACCTGCTGCGGGGTTTCGGGGCGATGGCTCGGGTGGCGGTGGTGGTGAATGACCTGGAGCGGCACGCGCTGGCGTATTGGTTCCTGCCGTGGACGCGCTGGCTTCTCGGCTGGGATGCGATCACGGTGCATGACGGTCCGATTTCCGTCCAGGCGGCGTTTATGGAGGAGGAGTTGCGTGCGCTAGCCCAGGCGGCGGGGTTGCGGGAGATCCGGACGCGGATGCGGCGCCCGGCGTTCCGAATTACTCTTGTCGCGCGGCCGTGAAAGTCTCAACTCTCTACTGAATCGTCGAGTCCCAACCGACCCGCGGCTTTGCAGGCCTGGACGTGCTCCCGTCCCCTGTTCTGGTTCTCGGTGGTGAACTTCGCATCGAGTTCGCGAACGCTTAAGCTGCCAGGCTGTTCGATACATCGAAGCAGCGACTGCCCGGCAGGACTGCACCCGATGTATTCGATCCTGGTTGGATTGCGGCGATGGAGCACGATGTTCGACGCGCATTTGAGACAACTGACGGATTTTCCACTCCTTATTTCCACTTCGGCCGACGAAGCTGGTTCAATCAGTGCCGTTGCCTCAGGCCCGTGCAAAACAAACGAAATGCGGTACGGATGGGGGCGGGATAACGTGCGGAATGCAATTGCCAATGCGGCTCCCGTTGCCGACAACGAAGTGAAGAGGCCAACCAGCACCAACAAACCCGCGAACAAGGGTGACACTCCCACACCTTGAGACGCAAACCCGAAGTCCTGAGCTGCCCAGAGCAGGCCCTCCGCCATTCCGGTTAATCCGAGAGCCATTCTGAGAAGTACCAGGGCCAAACCGGAACGGCCGCCTGCAAAGCGAGGGGATCGTGACCACGCGTCGTTTCGCACCAAGCGAGGTTCGGTTGTGATTGAGCGGTTCACGTATTATCCGTGACGTCCGCCGTGCCCTGTTGCTGTGCGTATTCGCAGCGGCCGGGTTTCAGCCTCTTTTAGGCCTCGATCCCAACCGCGAAGTCGATCAGTACGTGGTCTCGCGCTGACAAGGGATGTCGTTTCCCGGTGGCGCAGTGCACGCGATCGCGCAGACCACAGGCACCTGTTCACGCTTCGACAGTCTGTGAACCTATATAGGGTTTATCAGAAGCAGATCGCAGAATGCGAGGGCGAGATTCAACGTTTCCTAAAGCATCTGGAAACAAAAGCAGACCCTGCGTCACCACCACTGCCACCCGCCAAGGAGTCAGTCAAGAAATGCAAAGTGATGCCTCCTGCGACAGCAATGTGTCTACGGGAGGAAGGTTACCGCGTGCTCGGAGTTGATTTGACAACAATTCCTGGGATCAGTGTCTTACACGTACAGGCGGTAGTCGCCGAAGTAGGTCCTGATCTTTCGAAATTTAGCAGCGCAGCCGCATTCAGTTCCTGGATGGGACTCTGTCCCGACAACGACATCAGTGGGGGCAAAGTCTTATGGAAGGGAACCAGAAAAGTTAGAAATCGTCTTGCCCTCGCCTTAAGAATGGCTGCCCAATCGCTGCAAGGGAGCCAATCCGCCCTGGGCGAGTTCTATCGCAGAATGCGAGCTCGACTCGGAGCTCCCAAGGCAATCACCGCAGCCGCGCATAAGCTTGCACGGATCATTTATCACATGCTCACCACCCGCGAGAGTTATGATGACGGCATATTTTCGCTTTTAGAAGCGAGTTGCCGGAGACGCACAGAAAACCGCCTCAAAGCACAAGCCAAGGCGCTTGGATTCACTCTTATGCCCAATACCGTGTGCGGCTAGTGAAGAAGAGTTCCTTAGGAGCAGCGCTCTATCCTCCGCTCAGGTGAGTGAAGGCTAGCTGATCCTGGCAACCTATGGCAAGACCGGACATTTCACTTGCTATTTAAACCGGACATCTTGACGTGCTACCAACACCGAAGCTTTCGAACCAGAATCGCAAAGACCAGGAATGCGGCATGACCGGTGATCTGAAGCAAGAAGCGGTCCGTTGCGCCCCTCGCATAGCAAATGGTCAACTCGGACGCGGCGCACGGGCAGACCGCACACCCCAGCGCAGATCCTCGTAGACACCGTGCCGCAGCATCCGGTGGCGCGATATCGTGGATGTATCCATTCGACAATGCGCGGCTCACCGACCCCTCGACTGCTCGCCGGACTCGCGGCGACACTGCTCGCGGTAGGCGTGTTCTCCTGGTACACGCTGAGCCAGATTGAAGGTCTTCGGACTCTCCAAACCAACACGGTCGACCGCAACCGCCGCGACTCACTCCAGCTTCTCCGCATTCAAAATGACCTCAATTCACTAGGGCTCGCCATACGCGACATGGTCGAGGGTCAGCAGGAATACCCGCTCACCGCCTTTCGCAGCGAGTTCGAACGCATCAGGAACGACCTGAACGACGCGCTTCGCATCGAGCGCACCCTTTCAAATCGACCTCCTGAGCAGAACCAGTTTCTCGAACAATCGATGCGGCAGTTCTGGGATAGCGTCGAGCAGGTTTTGAAGATCGCTGAAGCGGACGAGACGCGGGCTCGACGGATACTTGCCAACTCGGTTACGGCTCAACAGGCCTCATTGTCGAGTTCGGTCGCGCGGCTTCTGGTTCAGAATCACGAGGCGGAAGAACAGGCAATCGTGCGGGTAGCAGCCATCTACGACGGCGTCGAGCGGAACATCTATGTGTTCTTGGTCGCCATGCTGACCGGCATAGCCGCGATTGGTGTCTTCATGGTTGTGTCCAATCGCAAAGTCTTCGAGCGTCTGGCTCAGCTTTCCGATCAGCGCAGCACCCTGTCGCGGCGTTTAATCGGGTTGCAGGAAGAAGTATTCCGTTCGGTCTCCCGAGAGTTGCACGACGATTTCGGACAAATACTCACGGCGATAGGAACCATGCTCCGGCGGGCCGAAAAGAAGGGATTGCCCCCGGACTCCTCCTTTCGGGAAGAGGTCTCAGAAGTGCGGGAGGTAGTGCAGGAAACATTGGAGAAGACTCGCAGCTTCTCCCAAGCGTTGCATCCGACGATCCTGGACGACTATGGACTTGAGAAGGCAATCGAACGTCACTTGCAAACGTTTGAAAAGCAATCAGGAATCAGCACGCGGTTTGAGAAGCAAGGCGCCCCCGCTGTCGACGAAGCGCATGGGATCCACATCTACAGAGTTGTCCAGGAAGCGCTGAACAATATTGCCAAGCATGCGAACGCGCGGACGGCGACGGTGCGTTTACGCGTGCTCGAAGGGCAACTGGTGGTCGACATCGAAGATGATGGAGTCGGTATCGCAGGTGTACCCAAGACCGGTCTCGGCTTGATCGCGATGCGCGAACGCGCCGAATTGGTAGGCGGCGCTTTGACCGTGGGTCGCACGGCGGGAGCCGGAACGCTGGTCCGATTGCGCGCGCCGCTGACCGCGGCGCCGCATTAAGCATTTCTCTCCATTCGAAACCCCTTCGCCTGTGTGGAGTCTCCTTTTGCAGAGGTTTTTGCATATGCGATTACTAGCAGCGCCACTCCTGACCGCTGTCCTGGCCCTGAGCCTGGCAGCCGAAGACTCCACGAAAACCAAGACGAAGACCAACACGGTAGACCCGGTCACCGGTGAGCAGGTGAAGACGAAAACACGAGTGAAGTCGGATGCCGACGGCGACTACAAGGTGGACGGGAAGACGCAGGTGAAAAGCGACTCCGGCAACACCAAGTCCAGTGTGAAGATCCGCGGCGAGGCGGACGGCGATTACAAGGAAAAGGTAAAGACCAGTGGTCCCGAAGGCAAGACCGAGACCAAAACCAAAATTGACAAATAGGTAAGTTAAAAGCCCGCGATAAACTCCGCGCAGAAGCGCGCGCCGTCAGTCCGCAGTCCGGACGTTACCGGAGGCATAGCGACCAACTGTCGCAGGTGGTGTCCCCAACGTCCGGCCTTGAAGTCGTTTTGTGGGATCGGCAGCATCTGGAGATGCTGCGGCGCTTCTACTAATAAGACTTCGTCTTCTCGAAAGTTGAGCCTGGGCGGATACAGCACGGGCTTCCGCCCGGCAATGCTTTCCGCGACCAAGCTGAAACCGAGCTTCGCGATAATGACGTCGCACGATTCGAAGGTTTCTGCGAAGCCGATCACTAGAGGCGGAATCACGAACTCGAATTCGGGAGCGTCAGCTTTGGCAGCGCCTAGGACTTCGTTACTAACCTGCGCTCGCGATGCCAATAGCGCGCGAATCGGGGAACCCCTCGGCCGCTGCGCATGCGCTCTCGTCTGACTTGCGATGAGTGGAGCGTCCACGACACGTCGGAACCAACCGAGCCTCTCCCGCTGTGCAAACGGCAGCCTCAGCAGGACCTCCATTCGAGAGTATCCTTCTTCCAGAAAACTTAGATACTCCCGTGCGTACGGCTCATAAATCCAGTCCCACGTAAAATTTGAGATGCCCATGCAAGGCACACCAGCCGCGTGTGCGATTTGTCCCGCGATCCCCGGGATATCGGCAACGATAAGCCTGACACAGTTCTCGCGCACGAAGCCCGCCTCGCGTTCGACGATGATGTCCCATGACGAGACCAATCGCCTGACGCGTTCCAAGGTAGCCGCCTCATCGATTACCACTCCCGCTTCGCTTTCGACCACACCGGCATCGAACTCTGCAGAGGTGCATTCAACCCCGGGCGGCACCATCTGAGCGGGAGCCTCCGTTCGCGCGAGGATACGCCACCCCGGCACTAGCTGCCGCAGTTCGCGTATCACTTGAGCCATTCGAACCACGTGCCCATACCCGTGGCCGCTGATGTAGAACAGGACGGTGTTCATCACTGGGACTGACAGCGCTTGCGCAGGAGCTCGCTCGCGGCTTCGGTCGGAAGCGCCGCGCCATAGAGATGCCCTTGTACGCGATCGCATCCCGCTTCTCGAACCAGCTCGAGTTGTTCCTCCGATTCAACCCCTTCCGCGGTGACCGTCAGTCCCGCGGTGTGCCCCAAGACGACAACGGCGCGGATCAAAGCGAGCGTGGCAGGGCCAAACTCGCTCTGCTGCAGAAATGACTTATCGATCTTCAGAGAATCGGCGGGCAAGCGGCGCAGGTAGCTCAGCGACGAGTAGCCTGTGCCGAAGTCATCAATGGCGATCTTCACTCCAATATGGCGCAGTTCTCGCATCAGGCTGGCTGACGTCTGCACATCGCGCATGATGAGGCTTTCAGTTAGCTCGAGTTCAATCGCACGAGGCGGCGCTTGCGCGTGACGCAACGCCTCGGCAACTGTCGACACAAAATCGGGCTGGGCGAATTGCAAAGCCGAAACATTTACCGCGACGGGCACCGGACTTAACCCGAGCCGCTCCCATTTCGCCACCTGCCGGCAAACCTCATAAAGCACCCAGCTCCCAATGCTGAGAATCATGCCCGTATCTTCTGCGATGGGAATGAACTCGGAAGGAGCGATGCGGCCGAGTGCAGGGTTGTCCCAAACGAGCAGCGCTTCCAAGCTGGCGAGTTGGCCATGCAGATCCATAACGGGTTGAAACTGTATCTGGAACTCACGGCGCTCCAAGGCTCGTCGTAGATGCGTTTCAAGTTCCAGGCGTCTTCGACCATCGCTGGGCGCGTCGCCCTTGTAGAACTGAAGCTCATTGCGTGAGCCATACTTGGCCGCGTACATTGCGTTATCGGCGTTCCGTAGCAGCGTTGCGGCATCGTGTCCGTCCCGCGGAAAAAGGCTGATACCGATGCTTGCGGTGACGAATAGTTCGCGTCCCGCCATGCGGCACGGCGCACGCACAGCAGACATCAGCCTGCGCGCATAACCATCGGCTGATTCGGCACTGTCGCACTGCGTCAGGACCGCGGTGAATTCGTCACCCCCCATGCGGGCCAGCGTGTCCCCTGGAATCATGCTTGCCTGTAGACGCTGGCCGACCTGCTGCAGAACCGCATCGCCGACGTCGTGCCCGAGTGTGTCGTTGATCTGCTTGAATCGATCGAGGTCGATAAACACCACGGCGAGCAAGCGTCCCTTGTTCTGCGCTTCATGCAAGCCATCGTCGAGTTCGCGCTGCAGCAGCAGCCGGTTGGGGAGACCGGTCAGGCTGTCATGTGTGGCCTGGTGGGCGAGCCGATCGGTAAGCTGACGCTGATGTGCGGCCGCAGCGATACTGCGCGCCATCATCTCGATCACCTCACGCGCCTGCGGGTGCGGCTTGTCGGGATGGGGATCTTCTTCAGACCAGAAACTCAATACGGCATAGACGGAATCTTCCACCAGAATTGGCGATCCCACATACAAGCCGCGCTTCGCATCTTCGCCAGTGTCGACCACCGTGCCGCAAGAGCGCGCAATCTCCAGTGCGCGAGGATCTCCGGCGACATTGCCGACGCACTTCATCAGGCGCCCGTCCGGTGATGAGATCGCGCCGCGCTCCACACCGAAAATCTCACAACCGGTGGCCAGGTACGCGTCAAACAGCTCGTCCATGTGCTCGTAGTTGGTCGCGCTCAGCCGATGGAGCAGTTGCAGATAGCGCGTGAACGTTACGATGGCGCTAACATCGCGCGCGTAGCCTTGAATCGCGGCCGGC
>DASQDN010000050.1:0-3090 GCA_035634155.1 Bryobacteraceae bacterium
GCGTGACCATCTGGCTATCGAGCATCAACCGGCGCAACGCACAGAAGAGTGCGAGCACGAGCGTGATGTACCAGATCCAGGAGCAAGCCGAGAAGAACCTTCGCGGCTACCTGGATGGCCCGCGCACCGTCACGAGCCAACGCCTGGCGCTGCAAAACATCGACGCGCTGATTGGCCTGCTGAAGTCGCCGCAAGGATGCGGGAACCCCGACCTTGGCGATGCCGGCCGGCGCTGCTGGCAAGAACGCGCCACGCCTGAGGGCATTTACTCCTGGTACGGAGCGTTTCGGGATCCCATCGCCAACGACAAACCCAACCCGGACCCGCCCGGAGTGATTGGCAGCGCTGTGGATGCACTGAGCAGCTTCGGCGGGCAACTGTTCGGAGAAACAGACGGCCAGCCCTCCCAGTGGCCCCTTTGGGTGGCGATAGCCGCGGCCGCGGTCGCGTTGAGCGAGTAAAGGTCATGAGCAAACGCAGACGACACATCCGTTACGAAAGTCTTCAGCGGAATCACGACCGCAGCGCACACCAAGGCATTGGTGATCTCGACTTCTACTACTTCACTGCCGAGGGCATCGACCGCCAGGCCTCGCTGACCTATGCCGACGTCGCCCGCAAACAGAACACCGGGACCATTGATTTCTTGTACGACCAGGCGATGAGCAACTGGGAGTTGAACGGTCGACGTGGCCCGGAGCCCGTTAAACCCGCGTATCACGAGACCGATTCGGACAAGATCTTTCAGCACCTGCAGGCCTTTCGTTACGGCAACGTCGCGGTTCCAGACGACGGAAGCGGTTACCTCAGCGATCAGGGTTATGTCGCGGCCAGCCCGTGGCAACAGCAGTACACGGGCGCACCGGCAACACAGCTCACCGCATACAGCGGAGGTCAGTACAACCAGGTCGCGATGCCGGATAAACCGGCCACGCCGCTTACGAGCGACATCTTCTGGGGGACCGCTACCGAACAGCTCAAGCCCAGCGGAACAACGATCGGCACAAAGCAAGCTCCACGCGCGACCCCAGCAGGGACGCCGCCGCCGTCTGGTGGTCCTGTTAAGACTTTGCCGGCACCTGGGGGGAACAGCCCGGTGCCCGCTCCCGCCGAACCCGTCCAACGCGCCGTGACGTGGGCGAAGGAAAACCCGCTGCATGCGATCGGCCTAGGCATCGCGCTCGCCGTGATCTTCGGAGGCAATCGATGACACCGGCCGGGCTTGCTTTATCGACACTTCGCACGCTTCAGGGCTTGGGCTTGGTGAAGACGCTCATCTTCGACTGGTCGACACGTACATACGAGCCAAGCGGAGATTGGAGCGAAGCGGAGCTGCAGCATGTGCGCGACAACGCGAGCCTATACGGCCTGCGTCTCACGCAGTCGCAGCCCTGGCAGCCGGCACGGCTTGTGTCCACCGAAAACACCTGGGACGAAAGCTTTGCGGCCGCGCCCATCCAAGTGGTGTTCCCTGATCCAGCGCCGGCGCAGCCAACCTACACGCCGCCGCCGCAGCCGACGTACTCAGCTCCGAGTTATGTGGTCTACACGTACCCGACGACGCCGGCCACGGTAACTCCGACCGCGACGCCAGTGGTCTCCACGCCGCCGCCGTCAACGACAACAACTCCGACGACGCCTACAACGCCTGCGGTAACGACGCCAGCTCCGACGACTCCGGCTCCCACTACACCGGCCGCCACCACTCCGGCGCCCAGTGGACAGCTTCCATTCACGCCGCTGAGTGAGGCAGAGATCAACGCGCTGTATGCGCAAGATCTCGTCCGCCTCCGAAACGGCGCATGGGAATACCAATGGGCTGACGGCGTGTGGCGGAACGTGCCCGACCCGCAGCAGCTCGCCAAATGGACTCAGGCCGGCCGAGTGGCCACCGGACAAGGAACACCGTTCGTGTACGCGGGTGGCGTGACGCCCAGTGGGGGAGCCAGCGGACGCTTCGAACCCACTAACGCCGCTCCAACAGATCAGCTCACGGCCGCGCTCGACGCCGCCAAGCAATGGATGCAAGAGCAGCCACTGCTCACGGCCGCGGCCGCAGCAACAGCCTACTACGTGTTTTTCAGGAAGGGAAGACGATGAAGCCAGTTCAAATGATTGCGCTCGCAGCGGCCGGATACTTTGCCTGGTCGTATCTCAAACCCGGCACTGCCGCGCCGCCGCCCAGCTCCGGGACGACTCCGCAACCGGCCACGCCGCCGCCCGCAGCATCCACGCCGGCCGCGAAGATCATCACCAGCCTGCAGCTTCGCCGTGCCGCCGCCAAGCGCGAATGGGCAGCCGAAGCAGGGCCAACGCGGCTGAACTTCCACGAGTGGAACTACTACCGGAAGCTGTTCGACGCCGCCCTGGCCACACCGGCCCCCGAAGACGCCGGCGCGGGAGATGGCTCGGCTCCCATCGATGCGATCACCTATCACTCGCACCTGCAGGCCATGGGTCTGTCTGGGTTGGTGATGGCGATGGCGCGCAGGGGGTGGTAAGTGGTCGTTCGACTCGGGAACACACCGCAACCGGCGATTGCACAGCCTGCCAACGGGATCGAGCTGATGAAGTATGGCGCGTATGCGATCGGCTTGGCTTTCTTCTTGTTTGCATTTGCTCGGGGGAAATAGATGGACACCGTTGACCTGTCGAGCTACTTCGCGACCGTTTTCGGCTCTGGCTATGTCACCGACACCTTCAGCCCGGTCGACCCGCGCAACGTTGCTCCGGGAGCAAACACCGCGACAGTGACCGCGAACCTCTCGGCGTGGGACAAAGCGCAGGACTTCATGCGCCAGAACAAGACCGGAATCTACTGGGCTGCAGCCGGCCTGGTCGCACTGGCCGTGTTGAAGGGGCGCCGCTAAGTGGAACGCGAGGACCTGGAGAACGTAAACCCGATCGGCCGGATGGATACGCTCGTCATCCGCACGCTGGGCATGCTCACCAGTGCCGCCGAGTCGGCCGCGCAGGTACCGGCCGGCACGTTCGCAAACCTTGTGAATCCGCATATCGAGCGATTCGCCCGAAAGCATTTCCGGCCCGAGGAAGGAAGAAGCGAATGACACCGCAGCTCGGGATTCTGCC
>DASQDN010000051.1:0-2812 GCA_035634155.1 Bryobacteraceae bacterium
ATGCCCGCGCTGCTCCAGCCGGTGATAGATAAACGGCTTGAAGAGCTCGAGCGCCATCTTCTTGGGAAGACCGCACTGGTGCAGCTTCAACTCGGGGCCGACCACGATTACCGAACGGCCGGAGTAGTCGACGCGTTTGCCGAGCAGGTTCTGACGGAAGCGGCCCTGCTTGCCCTTAAGCGTGTCGGAGAGAGACTTCAGCGGGCGGTTGTTGGCGCCGCGCAGCACGCGTCCGCGACGGCCGTTGTCGAACAACGCATCCACCGCTTCCTGAAGCATGCGCTTTTCATTGCGCACGATCACGTCGGGCGCATGAAGCTCCATCAGCTTCTTCAAGCGGTTGTTGCGGTTGATGACGCGGCGATACAAGTCATTCAAGTCCGAGGTTGCGAACCGTCCGCCGTCCAGCGGAACCAGCGGGCGCAACTCCGGTGGAATGACAGGAAGCACGTCGAGAATCATCCACTCCGGCTTGTTGCCAGACTTGCGGAACGACTCCACAACGCGAAGACGCTTGGCGAACTTCAGCTTCTTCTGCTGCGACGCTTCCGTCTTCATCTTGTCGCGCATCTCGACTGAGAGCGCTTCCACGTCGACCTTGCGCAACAGCTCTTTGATGCCTTCGGCGCCCATCATCGCGACGAACTTGCCGGCTGCGACAGGGTCCTGGTCAAGGCCACGCTTCCGCTCGTCGCTGATCACTTCACCGACGCTCAGGCCGGTGTCGTCCGCGGCTTCCAACACTACATAGGCTTCAAAGTACAGTACGCGCTCGAGTTCACGAAGCGTGATGTCGAGCAGGTAGCCGATGCGACTTGGAAGGCCCTTAAAGAACCACACATGCGAGCACGGGCTGGCGAGTTCGATGTGGCCCAGGCGTTCACGACGAACCCGCGACAACGTGACTTCAACTCCGCACTTGTCGCAAATTACGCCGCGGTGTTTCATGCGCTTATACTTGCCGCACAAACACTCCCAATCCGCAATCGGACCAAAAATCCGGGCGCAGAATAAACCGTCGCGCTCGGGCTTGAAGGTCCGGTAATTGATGGTTTCGGGCTTGGTGACTTCCCCGTGAGACCAGCTTCGGATCTTTTCAGGCGAGGCCAGACTGATTCGAATCGAATCGAAGTCGGCGATCAGGTTCGCCCTGTCGTAAGGAGAGGATCGATACATTGGCTGCCTCTATCGTTTGCTGATAGGCGATAAACTCTTGTCCGGCGGGCGGGACGCCTATCCTGACCGCCGCCGGACATATCTCAAATAGCCGCTAACGCCGCGATTGCGCTAATCCGCCGCCAACGCCGTGTCCATCACATCGCGAGGCTTCTTCATCAGCTCCACGTCGAGGCAGAGCGATTGAAGTTCGCGGATCAACACGTTGAAGGATTCAGGCACGCCAGGCTCGGCTGCCGCTTCGCCCTTGACGATGGCCTCGTAGATCTTGGCTCGGCCATAAACGTCGTCGGACTTGGCGGTCAACAGCTCCTGGAGCACATACGCAGCGCCATACGCTTCCAGCGCCCAGACTTCCATTTCGCCGAAGCGCTGGCCGCCGAACTGCGCCTTGCCGCCGAGCGGCTGCTGCGTGATCAACGAGTACGGTCCAATCGAGCGAGCGTGGATCTTGTCGTCCACAAGATGCGACAGCTTCAGCATGTAGATCATGCCCACCGTCACCGGCTGCTCAAACGGGATACCCGTCATGCCGTCGTGCAGCTTGATTTTGCCCGAACTCGGAAGTTCGGCCTTGGCAAGCTGTTCCTTGATGTTGGCTTCGGTTGCGCCGTCGAATACCGGAGTGGCAAAGTGCAGGCCCAGCTTCGCAGCCGCCCAGCCCAAGTGCGTTTCCAGAATCTGACCGACGTTCATACGGGAAGGCACGCCGAGAGGATTGAGCACGATTTCCACCGGAGTCCCATCCGGCAGATACGGCATATCTTCTTCGGGCACGATGCGCGCGATAACGCCCTTGTTGCCGTGACGGCCTGCCATCTTGTCCCCGACCGAAAGCTTGCGCTTCATCGCGATGTAACACTTCACAGTCTTGATGACGCCCGGAGGCAGTTCATCGCCCTTGCGGAGTTTCGCGACCTTTTCTTCGGTCAGCTTCTCAATGACGGCGATCTGACGAGAGGTCATCTCTTCGATCTCGTCGATCTGCTCGTTCAGGCGCGTGTCCTTGTCCTTGAAACGCAATCGCTTCAAGTCACGGGCTCGCATCTTTTCGATCACATCGCGAGTGAGGATGGTTCCCTTCGCGACCAGCTTCTTGTTGGTCTTCTCGTCGTGAAGATCCGCCAGGACCTCACGGTTGTCCAGAAGATTTCCCAACCGCTTGGCGCGCTCGTCGTTCAAAATGCGCTTTTCGTCTTCGAGGTTGCGGTGCATCCGCTCTTCGTGGGCCGCCAGGATGGACTTGGAACGCTCATCCATCTCGGCGCCTTTGCGCGAGAACACCTTGCAATCCACCACCGTGCCTTCGATTCCCGGCGGGCAGTACAACGACGCGTCCTTCACGTCGCCCGCCTTTTCACCGAAAATGGCGCGAAGCAGCTTTTCTTCCGGCGTCAGCTGGGTTTCGCCCTTCGGCGTTACTTTGCCCACCAGAATGTCGCCGGGCTTCACGGTTGCGCCGACACGAATGATGCCGCTTTCATCCAGGTTGCGGAGGAACGTCTCGGCGATGTTTGGAATATCGCGCGTGATTTCTTCCGGCCCCAGCTTGGTATCGCGGGCCTCGATTTCGAACTCCTCGATGTGGATCGAGGTGTAATAGTCTTCTTTCACCAGCTTCTCGGACACCACGATC
>DASQDN010000052.1:0-15593 GCA_035634155.1 Bryobacteraceae bacterium
AACGCCAACGTTTGGAACATCACGTGGACATATAATGGACCTGACGTCGACGGTGAATTGAACCTGACCGGGTTCACAGCCGTTTCGGATTTCAGCGGCATCGGACCCGGCAGGTACGCTGCTCAGACCCACAAGCAGGGCGGTATTACTGTCGGCGGGCTTCCGGACGCGAACGGCGGACGGGTTGACGTTCCGGCTCCTGGTCCGGGCGAAGACAACCCGGTTCCTGAGCCGATGTCGATGGCTCTGCTCGGCGGCGGTCTGGCCGCAATCGGCTTGCTCAAGTTCCGCAAGCAGTCCTAAGCCGATCCAACGCACTCGCTCTACAGCGGCCCGCCGTCACCTCCGGGAGGCTGGCGGGCCGTAAGTTTTTGAATGCCCCTTCCTCACGCAACAGGGCCCGCCGACCTCCACCAAGGAAGAGCGGCGGGCCTTGAAGTTCCCACCTTCGGATGAACCCAGCCAGCAGGAACCCCCTTAGGGGTTCTGGATAACGTAGAACGGACGCCCCGCGATCACCAGGATGCCGATGCGTACAACGCCCGTCGTGTTACCGTCCACCGTATAGTACTGAGTACCATTGCCGCTTTGGCTACCGGACGACACCCGAATCCAGGCGGACTGAGATGATGCTGACCAGGAGCATCCACCTGCGGCATTTACCCCGACGCTGTGCGTGCCGGCAGCCGGCCCGATGTATTGAAGCTGTTCATCGAGGCTGAAATCGGCCTTTGTAAACGACGCCGAGATCGAGTACGGTTTGGTGATCGTCAGAGTTGTGGTCGCCGGCGTTCCCGGGATCAACCCCGACCAACCCGTGAAACAGTAACCGCGCGCGGGATTAGCCTTCAACTGCACGGAGCTATTTGCCGCATAGTAGCCGTTCGAAGACTCCGGCGTAATCTCAACCGATCCGCCGCTCGTCAAGCTCGCCGCGACTGAGTAGCTTATGGAGAAATCAGCTCGATACAGCGTCAGGGTGCTATTGGCGACCACGTTATGCGTAGCCGCGCCGCCGTCGCTCCAGCGCACAAAAGATGCCGACGCTCCACCGGAAGCCCTGTTGAGCGCACCAATGGTGTGCGTCGTGCCAGGTATCCACTGGACCGTAGCCGTCCCGTGATATGAAGTGCCATCCACCACAATCGTCTCCGACGCCGGGTTAGCGGAAATCATCACCGAGATCGGCGTTACAACCGGAACCGGATCGGGGACGGGCTCTGGAACCGGAGCCGGCGTAGGTGCCGGGGTAGGCGCGGGAACCGGGGCAGGTGCCGGAGTAGGCAAAGGAGCAGGCGTTGGGGCCGGTGGAGGGGTATATCCGTAGCCGTACATCTTCCGAACCGCGGCAATGTCCCCCGTCGACAACGCCGAGCGCTGTCCGATCGGAATGCCTGCTGGGATCGTCTCCATCGTCGGACGCCCATTGGCGGAGGACGTGTAGGCCGAGTAATGCATGATCGAATTGAAGTCGTACGCCCCGACGTCGTCGCTGACGCCCAACTTTTGCGCAAACTCAGCCAATGCGGAAGTGAAGATGTTTTCGTACAACACCCGCACGTGCCGATTTCGGTCTTCGCGCGTGTGCTCGTGCAGCAACCCGACAATGTGGCCTAACTCGTGGATCGCGATACCCGTGCTGCAGTGATCGCCCAAATACAGCCTGTTAGTCCAGCCCATTCCCATCGTGGCCGAGCAGCCGGACCCGCGAACAACCCGCAGATAAACGGACTCATTCGAGCGCGGCACGAACTGGATGGCCCCGCCGAGCATGGAATTCCAATGCTGAGCCGCAGCCGTGACACGGCCCGGGTCGGGAACACCAGCATCGATAGAATACGGAATCCGGCCGCCCGTCCACCGGTAATCCGACAGAGCGACCGCATCTCGCGCGGGTCCCTTGCCACCGGACGAAGGCAGCAGTTCCGCAGCCGATCCCAATACGATATCCCCTTCCACCAAGGCGAGACCGTCGCGGACCTGGTACTCGACCTCGGAACCGCGGAACGTGGTCACACCGCCCGCTCTGTTGGATTCAGTCGCTTCGGTCGACTCCGCCGGGCGCGGTAGTTCGGCTTCGGTGACCTCCGCGATGTCGAACGGCAGGTCCGGCGGGCATTCAGCGCCACATTGAATTTCCACGAAGGCGCTTTCCCCGGCAACGACCACCGCGTCTTCGAGACCGCCCCTGTAAACCCACGCCGGCTCAGATCCTACCCCGTACACCAGCAGCGCTGTCCCTTCGGGCACGCGAATGTCACGGAACCGAACCCGCACAGCCGCGGCTCCGGAGTGTTTTAGATGTAGAACCGTGTACCGGGTGCCGTCTGAAGTGTCTTCATAGCCGGCCACACTTGCAGGGGTGATGGAACCTACAACTTCACTTGGAATGACTTCAACCCGCGCGAATCGTCCTGTTTCCTTGCCTTTAGGACTAGGTTGGGCGAAGATCGCGGGAACTCCCGAGAAGAGACACACGAGTGCGAAGAGTTTACGCAAAGGGCTTAGCTCCTTATTAGGAACGAGGCCCGACACACATGCAGCAAGCAGGGCCCCGAGATGTGTACTACCGTCTGAAGGGACTAAGGTACTACGCAATTTGGAAGATTGGCAATAGGTATAATCCAGGAGGGGGACTAGAAGAAATGGCGAAGATCCATCTTAAAATGTCTTACCTACTACTCTGGACGAGCAAAGAGTAACCTGTAAAACGATGAAAATAGGGGTTCTGATCCGCTGGGAAGCTAACGGTAAGACTCGCCGCAAGAGAGCCGCTCACATTTGTAAAGTTTCATCTGGGAAACCATGTCTCCCGTGTTTGTAGGATGCCTCACGGGACGCGGGCCAGACTCCGCAGATTGGTGTGCAGGTATCGAATCGCCCCATGGGCATCGGATACAAATACGAAGTAGCCGACCGGGCCTTCTGCGAGGAATTGATCCTTGCCGAGCGACTTAGCAGCTTGGGTTTTCCCGTCCATTGTAACCTGCAATACTCCTTCTGCCGCTGACACTTGAATCCGGATGGGTCCTCCGGCGTACGTTCCGACGTACTTCGACACCGTTTCGGCAGGCAGCGCCGCCGATAAGGGCTCGGGCGATGGTTCCTGTGGGCCGAACTTGACCAGCATCTCCATGGCACGCCCGGCAACGCTGTGCAGCATCGCGTTGCTACGATTCGCAACCACTGCGACACCTACCTTCTGGTCGGGCGCCATAACCAACATCGAGCCGTAGCCGATCCGCGCGCCGCCGTGACTCAAGGTCCGAACTCCGCGGTCGTTACCCAACACAAGCCCATACGTGTAGAAACTGTCCTCCGAGCCCGGCAAGCGCGCGTGCCCCATCGACATCTTCTGAACCACGGCTGCCGGAAGCACCTGTTTGCCTTCCAACCTGCCGCCGTTGAGAAACGCAACCATGAAGCGACTCAGTCCACGCGCGCTCGCGAAAGCGCTTCCACCAGGCCAGCTCGCCGCCTGATCGGCAAAAGGACGGATGAGGGCCGGAGCCTTCTCCCGTCCGCCCTCGTGCTGCTGAGCCAGCGGATATGTCATCGCCATCAGTGGTCGAAACGTGCTGCCCGTCATCCCGATGGGTGCAAACACGCGCTCGCCGACCGCATCTGCGAAAGGCGTGCCTGCCACGCTTTCCAGCAGGAAGCCCGCCGTCCAGTAGCCGAGGCTCGAGTACGAATAGATCGCGCCGGGAGGCAGCTCAAGGATGCTGGGGTCGAGCCCGCGAATGAACTCGCCCAGGGCGTCGTCATCATGCGACCCGGTACCCGACCCGCGATCTCCCAACCCTGCAGTGTGGGAAAGCAACTGATGCCCTGTCAGCACACCCAACTTGGGATGAATTCCATTGACGTAGGTGGATAGCGGCTTACTCAAATCGAGCTTGCCTTCTTCTACCAACGACAGCACTGCGGCCGCGGTGAACATCTTGGTGGTCGACCCGATCCGAAACAGTGTGTCGACATGAACTTTCTCCTTCGTCTCGACGCTGGCTTCACCATAGCCCTTCAGGTACACGACCCGATCGCCCTGAACCACCGCCAGCGCCGCTCCAGGAATGCCAGACGCCTTCAGTTCACGTGCCACCTCCTCATCCAGCGCCGCAAAGTCGGGAGCAGGAGTTTGGGCATACAGCATCAGCGGACCAAGAAGAAAGAACACAGCTCGCATGCGCCTCTAGACGTGGCAACAACCTCAAGGCGCCGAGCTCGATTGCAACAAGTACTTTACACCACAAAGTCATTTCATATAGACTACCCATATGCTCAAGCGAATCGCCGCTTTGTCCTTTATCTTCCTGTGTACCACCGCCGCCTGGATGATCCTTGGCGCCAACGTATTTCACCGCACATATTCCTCGGGAGCGAGCCTGCATGGGCGAGTCGCGTCCATCTGGGGAGGCGCCCAGCAACAGCGTCCCGCCTACGCCTGCACCGTAAAGGGCGGCGCCCTGCCTCTCGAGCGAACTCGTATTCAGGGCACCATCGACCTTGAACATCGCCAAAAAGGACTCCTCTGGTACAACACTTATAAAGTTGGGTTTCAAGGCGCCTACACGTTTCGCAACAAGACTGCTGAGGACCAGGAAATAGCCTTTATCCTCCCTTTACCGGCCCAAAAGGCGGTATACGACGGACTACGCCTCGATCTCGACGGCAAGCGTATGGAGATCGCTGTCGACGGCTCCTCCGCACGCGCGAAGGCGATGATTCCCGCTGGAGCGGCCGCCATCCTTACCGCTGCATACAGCTCGCAGGGCCTCGACCAATGGCGCTACGACTTCGGCTCGGCAGTCACCGGCGTGGACGACTTCGAACTCCGCATGCAGACCAATTTCGCAGCCGTTGACTTTTCCGACGATGCTCTTGCGCCTACTACTAAGAGGCGAACCGCGCGCGGATGGGACCTGACGTGGAAGTATTCCAGCCTGGTGTCAGGCTTCAACATCTCGATCGACATACCGTCGCGCCTTCAGCCGGGCCAACTCGTCGGCGAAATCAGCTACTTCGCCCCCGTGTCGCTGTTCTTCTTTTTCTTCGTTATTCTGATGATCACCACGCTCAGCGGCATCGACTTGCATCCCATGAATTATTTCTTTCTCGCGGCTTCGTTCTTCGCGTTTCATCTGCTGCTGGCCTACCTGGCCGATCATCTGGACATCCACGCAGCGTTCGGGATCTGCTCAGCCGTTTCTATCGGATTGGTGGTTTCTTACCTGCGAATCGTCGTGGGCCCGCGCTTTGCGTTTCGACAGGCAGCCGCCGCACAATTTGTGTATCTCGTGCTCTTTTCGTACGCGTTCTTTCTGGAAGGGTTCACCGGCCTAGCAGTCGCCGTGGGCTCCATCGTGACGCTATTCGTCGTGATGCAAGTGACTGCACGCATCCGGTGGTCCGAAAAGTTCCGTGTTCCGCCGCCACCCTTGCCACAAGGCTCATAATGTATACACCGGCACAAGCAAGTGTGAGCGCGGCCAGCGCATTCCGTGAACCCGTTCGCGGCTTATTAGCCGCGAGCGCAATGATAGACTCACACGGAGAGGCCCAGAGAAATGCCTAGCGGGTTTACGCAGGATAATCGCTTTCTGAAGCTAACCACGCCCGTGGGCACCACCAAGCTTCTCATTGAATCTTTCTCGATTTCTGAGCGCATCTCCGATACTTATGAGATGGAAATCGAGTGTTTGGTCCCGGTCGGCGAAACGGTCACCGTCAATCAACTGCTCGGCCAGGTAGCCACCGTCAGTGTCGCGCTCGATCACGAATGGACCGAAGCCCGGCACTTCAGCGGCATCATTCGAGAGGTGCACGTTCTCTCGCAGGATGAGCGATTCCAGGGCTACCGCTTGAGTGTCGTACCTTCCATGTGGCTGATGAATCTCAGCCAGAATTACCGCGTCTTCGAGAAAAAGAAGGCGCCGGATATTCTTCAGGAAGTTTTCGCGGAGTACGGCTTTCAAGTCACGCCGCGACTCGATGCCACGTACACCGAATGGGACCTTTGCACCCAATATCGAGAATCAGACTTCCATTTCGTGTCGCGGTTGATGGAGCACGAAGGTATCTTCTACTTCTTCGAGTTTGGCTCAGGCTCGCATACCCTTATCCTCGGAGACTCGCCAACCGCTTATCGGAAATGCCCGCAGCAGTCGACCTTCCGATATGCTCCGGAAGTGGGTCCCGGTGAAGAGGACTGGTTCGGCGCATGGGATCAGGGTCACCAGTTGCGTACCGGATCCTACCGCTTGTGGGACTGGCACATGGAGAATGCCACGCGCTTTGAATCGGGCGTGAATACCGCTACCGCGATCGCCAACAACACAGCGCTGAAGATCTCCGAGTTCACCGGACAGTTCACACATCAGTTCAACGAGATTGATAGTGTTTCCAAGGCTCCGACCGAGGCTAGCAAGATGTCCAGGCTTCGGATGGAAGAGGTGGAGACGGAAAATCCGCTGCACCGCGGTTCGGGCGCGGTCCGCGCCTTAAGCTGCGGGCATCGCTTCAATCTGGATGGAACCAGCACCTCCGGCGAGTACGTGATCACTTCTGTCCAACACAGCGGAATGCAGCATCCGCCTTACACGTACGGCGAATTCGAAGCGCCGCTCACATATAACTCGGATGTGACTTGCATCAAGTACGGCGCGGTGTATCGGCCGGCCCGGCGTCATAAGAAGCCGGTAGTGCAGGGTCCGCAAACTGCGATTGTCACGGAACGCCCTGACAAGTACGGTCGTGTGCGCGTGAAGTACCATTGGGGCACGCCGCAGCCGCAGTCCGCCTGGGTTCGTGTAGTGCAGAAGTGGGCGGGACCGCAGTACGGCGCCATTTTCATACCGCGCCCCGATCACGAAGTAGTCATCGAGTTTGTCGATGGCGATCCGGACCAACCGATCCTCACCGGATGTGTGTACAGCGCGACTAACATGCCGCCTTACACACTGCCCGATAACTTCACGCAAAGCGGAATCAAGACGCGAAGCTTGACCAGCGGAGGGGATGGCGGCTCGGAGGAATTCAACGAGTTGCGCTTCGAAGACAAGCAAGGCTCGGAAGACATCTACTTCCACGCGCAGAAGGACTTCCACCGCGTCGTTGAGAACAACGACGATCTTCGGGTTGGCAACAACCAGACTATAAACATCTACAACAACCGGACCGAAGTAGTAGAAGAAGGCAACGAGAAGGTCACCATCAAGAAGGGTAATCGCGATGTCATCCTCGACATGGGCAATGACAAGCACCATCTGAAGATGGGCAATCGCGACGTAGTCCTTGACATGGGCAACGACACGCTCCATCTCAAGATGGGTAACCAGACCACCAAGATTGACCTGGGCAAAAGCGAAACCGAAGCCATGCAGTCGATCGAGCTGAAGGTGGGGCAAAGCAGCATCAAACTCGACCAAATGGGAGTCACCATCAAGGGAATGATGATCAAGTGCGAGGCGCAGATCCAGATGGAATCCAAAGCGCTTCTGTACAAGGCGGACGGCACCGCGATGGTGCAGATCAAGGGCGGCATCACGATGATTAACTAAGGGAGCCAAGGTTGAAAGCCACCGAAGTTACCCGATTCGTTACGCTCGGCGACGACGCCAAGAAGGCGCTTACGCCGGAAATGTCCGCCGACGAGTACATCGAGACTCTGCTGGCTCGACAACTGCACCCGGATGCGGTGCAGTTCATCGCGCACTACCTTCCGAAGCGCCAGGCGGTGTGGTGGGCGTTGGGATGCGTGAAGCAGGCGGTCCCCCCTGAGCTGCCCCCCGAGCAGGACGCGGCGGTCAAAACCACCGAACGTTGGATCGCCGAGCCTAGTGAAGAAAACCGGCAAGCGACCTTCAAGGCTGCGGAAGTCGCGGACACTTCTACGCCGGCGGGCATCACCGCGCTCGCGGCGTACTATACCGATGCGCTGCCTCCTACGGCTGATCCTGAGAAGAACGCCAAAGCTTACTTCGTCACCGCCAAACTGGTAACCGCGGCTGTAATGTTGGCGGCTGCGTCCGATCCCGAGAAGCTGAAAGTTCGCTTCAGCGGCTTTGCGAGCAAGGGCGCTGAGGTCGTGAAGAGGACGAAGGCCTAACCATGGGAATGCCGCAATCCCGCGTCGGCGACATGCATGTGTGTCCCATGGTCACGCCCGGAGTGCCACCCATCCCGCACGTCGGTGGGCCTGTGCTGCCTCCGTGCGCTGTCACGGTCCTGGTGGGCGGCATGCCCGCTGCTCGGGTAAGCGATATGTGTGTTTGCGTGGGTCCACCGGACGTAATCGCGCTGGGCAGCTTTACGGTGTTGATAATGGGCATGCCCGCTGCTCGTATCGGAGACATGACGGCGCATGGTGGTTCGCTGGTGATGGGCTTTCCCACCGTACTTACCGGGTAGCTGCGACCAGCCGCTCAAAGTTCAGCACAGTCTGATTGACCAAACGATCGGGGTCGTCACCGCGCAATTCCGCAATCTTGCGGAGGGTGTGAACCACGTACGACGGCTCATTCCTTTTCCCTCGGAACGGCACTGGAGCCAGATAGGGCGCATCGGTTTCTACCAGCATTCGATCCAGCGGCGCAAGCTTCGCAGATTCATGCACGTCGGTAGCTTTGGGATACGTGACAACGCCGGAGAAGCTGAGAAAGAAGCCTAGATCCAGCGCCTGGCGCGCCTGCTGGGGATTGCCTGTGAAGCAGTGCATGATGCACGGGAGGCCCTTGGGAGCCCAATGTTCACGCAGCAGTGAGATCATGTCGTCCCAAGCCTCACGGGTGTGAATGCTGATCGCCTTCCGGGCCGTCGCCGCGATCTCCAGTTGCGTCACGAACACATCCGCCTGGAGCTTGGCATCGTATGGCTTCCAATAATAATCCAGGCCGATCTCACCTACCAGCAACACCTTCGGATGCGTCAGCAGCCCAGCTATCCGGTCGAAATGCTCCTGTGTAGCGACAGGAGCATGCTCCGGATGAATGCCGACGCTTGCGTACACGGGCGCAAACTGCTCGGCCACACGGATCCCGGCCTCCAGGTCGGGTGGACCTTCACCGGTGCCGATCGATACCATGCAGGAGATGCCGGCATCGACGGCCCGCTGAACAACAGCATCGCGATCGTCGCCGAAACGGCGATCGTCCAGGTGCGTATGAGAATCGATCAGCGTCACTTCAACCTGGCGCCGGGTTCGATGTGCTCCAAAAAGCCCGCAAGCACCGGAGGCCCGTCAGGCAATGACGCCGCCACAATCATGCCGCGAGACTCGATGCCGCGCAGCTTGCGAGGCGCGAGATTCGCCACAATCACCACCTTGCGTCCGATCAACTGCTCAGGCGCGTACGCCTTCGCAATCCCCGCCACGATGGTGCGCAGCTCAGGCTCGCCGATGTCAACCTTCAGATGAAGCAGCTTGTCGGCGCCTTTCACCGGTTCGGCCGATTTCACCAACCCCACGCGCAAGTCAACCTTGACAAAATCGTCGATGCTGATCTCGGGTTCCAGCGGCGCGACGTTCACAGGTGGCGCTTGCGATTCCGCCGACACGGTCATTCCAACGAACTCATCCTGCGATGCTTGCGCCGGCTCCGTCGCGGTATCCAGCGGCGCAGTCTGACCGAACAACGCGCGCTGCCGTCGAGTCTCCTCTCTCTCGAGCTCTCTCATCTTGTCTACCGCCTGCTTGGCCTCGATGCGCGGGAACAATGCCGCGACGGGCTCCACCTTCTGACCCGCGGGAAGAGGCTGCTCGGCGAGATCGACCAAGCGGTTGTCCTCGATCGGATATGCCATTCCGAGCATGCGCCAGATCTTCAACGCGGTCGCCGGCAGCACCGGGGCCACCAGCGCCGTGATTACTCGGATGTACTCGGCCGCGGTATACAGAACGGTATCGAGCTGATCCTGTGCTCCCTCGGCCTCGCTCTTGGCAAGCTTCCAAGGCTGCTGCTGCACAATGTAGCCGTCCAGCCAGGAGATCGCGGACCAGATCTCTTCCAGCCCGCGAGAAAAATCGAGCCGGTCATAGTGCTGCCGCACACGCTCGATCACCTCACGCAGATCCACGTCAGTCTTCGCCGGAACGAAACCGTCGCGATACTGGTTGATCATCGTCAGCGTGCGGCTGACAAGATTTCCAAGGCCATTCGCCAGGTCCGAGTTGTACCGCCCGATGAGCGCGTCGTAGCTGAACGAACCGTCTTTACCGAATGTCACTTCGCGCAGCAGGAAGTAGCGAAGCGCATCGATGCCCATTACATCGGCGATCGGCGTGGCGCGCACGATGTTGCCGCGCGACTTACTCATCTTGTCGTTCTCAAACAGCAGCCAGCCGTGCGCGAAGATCCGCTTCGGTAATGGATATCCGGCAGCCATGAGGAATGCGGGCCAGAAGATCGCGTGGAATCGAACGATCTCTTTGCCGATCAGGTGCAGGTCGGCGGGCCACAGGTCTTCGTCCTCTACGGCGCTCTTGTACGTGGTTAACGCATCGAACCACACATAGAAAACATGGTTCCCTTCCACCGGAAGCGGGATGCCCCATTTGATGGTCGTGCGGCTGATCGATAAATCCGTCAACCCCTGCTTGACGAACGCGAGCACTTCGTTGCGCCGCGTCTCCGGCAGAATGAAGTCAGGATTCTCGTCGTACAACTGCAGCAGCTTGTCCTGAAAGGCCGACAGCTTGAAGAAGTAATTGTCTTCGGTCACCGTCTCGGTTGGTCGTCCGCAGTCGGGGCACGGATCTCCAGGCTTGGCGTCATTTACATAAAGCTCGTCAAAGACGCAGTATTGACCCGTGTACGATCCGCGGTAAACCGAGCCATTATCGAGGCAGCGCTGAAACAACTCCTGAACTACCTTGGCGTGCTGCGGGCTGGTCGTTCGCTGGAAGAAGTCGACGTCGAGGTTCAGCGTCTTCCATTGATTCCGGAACTCGCTCGAGATGACGTCGGTAAACTCCTGTTCGCTCTGCCCGGCCGCCGCGGCGGCGCGTTCGATCTTCTGGCCGTGCTCGTCCGTGCCGGTGGTGAGATACGCCTCAAACCCCTCCATGCGCTTCACGCGCTTGATCGTATCGGCGGCGATCGTGGTGTACGTGTGGCCGATATGCGGAGCAGCGTTCACGTAGTAAATCGGAGTGGTGATGTAGTATTTCATTTCGCGTCCTTCAGGTACGCTTGTGTGGCTTCTGCCATCACTTGCTTCAGTGGGAGGTTGTGCGTCGCCGCCAAATGCCGGCAATCGTCGTACTCCGGTGTGGCCGCGCCGGACTGCGCGATCTTCACGCGCACGGGTCCATACTGCGTGTCGACGTGAACGATGCGGCGGCTCTGCACGCGCCGCTCGGCGTTATACATGCGCACGCCGAGGCTGGAAGTTTCACGCAGCACGATCTCGGCGAGCGCCTCGCGGTTCTCTGGAGTCGCCACCACTGTCAGCTTGGACCCCGGGCGGTTCTTCTTCATCTGGATAGGCGTGAACGATACATCGAGCGCGCCGGCTTCCAGCAGCTTCTCCATCGCGTAGCCTAGAAGCTCGGGCGTCGAGTCATCGATGTTGGTCTCGATCACGACCACTGTAGTCGACTCTGATGCGCCGGTCGTGTTGCCGATCAGCACTCGGACTACGTTCGCGTGATCCGGGAAGTCCTTGTCACCCGCGCCGTAGCCCGCGGACTCAATCGTCATCGGGGGCAATGGACCGAAGCCTCCGCATAGGGTTGCAAGAATTGCCGCGCCGGTAGGCGTGGTCAACTCAAGCTCCGGGCCGCGTGAATAGACCGGCATGCCTTTCAGCAGATCGGCAGTCGCGGGCGCGGGCACAGGCAGAACGCCGTGCTCGGTGCGGACGGTCCCGCTACCGACGTTAATCGCGCTGCAATGGATTGCTTCGATACCGAGGTTGTCCAGGCAGAAGCATGCTCCCACGATGTCGGCAATCGAATCCACCGCGCCCACCTCGTGGAAATGCACCTTCTCGATCGACGTGGCATGCATCCGCGACTCGGACTGGCCCATCTTCCGGAACACGGCAATCGAATTTGCCTTTACGCGGTCGGACAGCCCGGAATCCGCAATCATCTTCTCAATATGGTGCAGATGCCGGTGAGCCTTGGTGTCGGTGTAGTCCACGTAGAACTTGCCCGCGGCGATGCCCTTGCGCTTGGTTTTTTCAAATCGAAACGTCGCCTCCGTTCCCAGCGAGGTCAGCGCCTCATTCAATCTCGCGAAGTCCGCGCCCGCGTCGAGCAGCGCGCCAATGGTCATGTCGCCGGCAATGCCGGAGAATGCGTCGATATAACAGAGTTTCATTCGAGTAGTTGAGGTAATGCATCTCCGGCGCGCTGACGGACGGTGTAATGAACCGCCGTGGAGAGAGGCGTTTCGTCCGGATTCACTTCGATGACGAATGCGCCGGCCTGCTTCGCGAGTGGCGCAAGCGAGGCAGCCGGATAAACCAGCGCCGACGTTCCTACGACCAGAAGAACATCGCAGGAGGTAACCGCCTGTTGAGCATTATCCCAAACACCTGGCGACAACCCCTCGCCGAACCAGACGACGCCGGGTCGCAACAGCGCTCCGCAGCGGCACCGCGGTGGAAGGTCGGGGATAGGCACGCGCGGGTCGTGCTGCTCTTCGCCACATTGAATGCAGCGCACCGTCCAGATACTGCCATGCAACTCGAACACCCGAGGACTGCCCGCGCGCTGATGCAAGCTGTCGACGTTCTGCGTGACCACCGTGATCTCGGGCCGCGTGGCGATCGCACGATGGCCGGCGTTCGGCTCAGCTTTGGCGATAATGCCGCGCCGCCAGTCGTACCACTCCCATACCAGCTTGGGATCGTTTGCGAAGGCTTGCGGCGTTGCCAGGGATTCGGGCCGAAAATTCCGCCACAATCCACCCGCGCCGCGAAACGTAGGAATTCCGCTTTCGGCCGAGATGCCCGAGCCGGTCAGTACGCATACCGACTCCGCGGATCGAACGCGTTTTTGTAAGTCTTCCACGCTACGCCGAAATTCCATGGCCGAAACACAGCCGGAAGCCGTTGCAATCTTCAACGTCGAAGTCGCGGTTACCATACGGCTGATC
Source organism: Bryobacteraceae bacterium (assembly GCA_035634155.1). Lineage (GTDB taxonomy): Bacteria > Acidobacteriota > Terriglobia > Bryobacterales > Bryobacteraceae > DASQDN01. The sequence goes on from DASQDN010000052.1 coordinate 13,104, forward strand.
GCAAAGGCCGCGCGCGATCTTCACGCCCTTGGCCGTGAACTCCTGGTAGAGCTGGTCGGCATTCTCAACCCATATATAGGCGTCCCAAGCTTCCCCACTTGGATCCGCTATCCGGTTTGGCCGCATCGCGCCGTGGCGGGGAAGCTGACTTAGCATCAGGATGATTCCGCCGCGAAACACCATACAGAAGGCCGGAGGTTCGCCCCAGAAGCGCTCGTACTCGAAACCGAGCTGGTCCCGGTAGAAGTTCGCTGTCGCGACTACATCATCGACGAAGAAGTAAGGCGCAACGCTCCACCGGCTGCGTGCCGGATGCTGCGTCCCAGAAGCGTCATCCATTCGCTTCAGTTTAGAACGTGGCTTTCACTTCGTCTCCGGCCTTCAGCGTACGCTCGACGGGAAGCGCGACGGCCTCGCCTTCCTTCACGCCCTGCGTGATCTGGACCCGCGTCACGCTGGATACTCCCGTACGCACGGGCCGCCATGCGAGCTTGCTGCCATCCAGCACGAAGACGCCGGTCTCGGTTCCCTGCCGCCGTAGCACTTCTTTGGGAACGGTTAACGCATTCTCAGCGACACCGGAGCGAATCTCCGCATTGATGTTTGTGCCGGGAATCAATGTCAGGTCGGGATTGTCGATGGTGCAGATCACCTCGCCCACCTGGCGCGTCCCAAGCGGCATCACCTGCAGCGGTAGCGTCTCAACGAAACCTTTCCATTCACGACCCGGCATCGCGTCCCAGGTGATGCGCACCGGCATGCCTTTGGCCACACGGCCCAATTCCGGCTCGTCGACGTAAACACGCACCCGCAACTGGTTGAGCCTTCCCACTTCAGCCACGAGGTCTCCGGGATTCACATACCCGCCGGGCCGCGCTTCCAGTCTGTAAAGGATCCCGCCAGTGGGACTTTGAATTCGACCTGAGGCAAGACGCTGCGCTGCCACATGGGCGCCGCTCTGCGCTTCCTGCAAACGCGCCTGCGCCGCTGACCGATCCGGCTGGGACACTAGCGCGCCGCGCCGCCGCTCCAAACTCTGAATCTGCTGTTCCGCGCGTTGCACCGCCTGGCGAGCTGCTTCCACTTCGGCCTTCGTGGCGGCGTTACGTCCCGCCAATCGCTGCAAGGTCGCTAGCTCCTGCTGCGCGACGGCAAGCTCGGACTTGCCGCGAACAATGCCGCTCTCGATCTCGGCCTGTTCGCTCGGGCGGCCGCCTTGGTTCAGCGTTTCGATGTCAGCACGCGCGGCGTTAATACGGGCCTGCGCAGCGCCCGCTTCAGCCTGCGCGTCCGGCACGCCGATCGTGACCAGCAGTTGCCCCTTGCGAACCGCCTGGCCGCGCTCAACGTGAATCTGCTGCACCGGGCCGCCGACCACCGCATGCGCCGGCGCCCACTCGATCGGCTCCACTTTGCCATTGGTCTGTAATGTGCTCACCAGCGTTTCGCGAGTCACACGCGTGAACGGCACTTCGGCCGGACCCTGGCCGCGCGCGTACAGCCACCCGAGCAGCAGCACCACAGGAGTCAACAATAAAAGGATTCGCTTCAAGGAACAATCACCGTCTTGCCGGACTGCCAGTTGCGCGTCGTGGCGAGCGCTTCATTGGCCTTGTCCAGCGGAAACCGATGCGTAATCTGTTTTGCGAACAGACGTTTCCAGTCGGTCGCATCCAGCAGCCGTAACGCGCGGTCCACATGGCGCGGCTCAAACCCCCACGACCCGATCACCTGCAACTGCTTTCGAGTAATCGTATGCGGATTGAACGTGATATCGCCGGCGTTCGCATACTGGCCGAGCACCAGGAAGCGGGCGCCGTCGCGGCAATACTCAAGCCCTTCGTTCACCGCGTCGGGATGACCCACACACTCTATAACGACGTCGGCACCGTATCCTCCGGTTTCGGCGAGTACCTGCCGGCGCCGTTCTTCAAAATTCGCAGCAGTTACGTCAATCGTCACATCTGCCCCAAACTCTTTTGCGAGTTCGAGACGGTGCGCCGGGCCTCCGGTGACGATGATGCGCGCCGCCCCCGCTTGCTTGGCCACCGCGAGCGCCGCGATTCCGACAGGTCCTGAGCCTTGCACAACGACAACATCGCCCCACTGCACCGGGCCGCGTTCGATGCCGTGAATCGCAGTGGTCAACGCGCATCCGGCGCCAACGACCGCTTCGGTCGGCAAGGAATCGGGCAGTCGGAACAAAGCCGTGCCGGCGCGGAGATGAATCTTTTCGGCATAGCCGCCCCGCAGATGCGGCGCATCGTCGGCAGTGTAGGAGATCCCGTAAGCTTTGCGCGTCAGGCATCGTGTGGGCTGCGCTTTCATGCGGCAATAAAAGCATTCGCCGCATGCGATGGAGCTGGCCCAGCAGACGCGATCGCCGGCGTGAAGCTTCTCGCCCCGCCAGTCCTTCTCAAGCCCTGGGCCGAGTTGCTCGACAACCCCTACGGTCTCGTGACCAAGAATCACCGGCTTCGGAATCGGAAG
>DASQDN010000053.1:0-9377 GCA_035634155.1 Bryobacteraceae bacterium
CGCCCGCCGAGCGCTGCGGCACAAGAACTTGAAGTTCGTTCCAGTCGGCGTGAAACGAACAATTACAGCGGCTGGTCTTAGGGCAATTGCGCAGCGCGCGTCAGCAATTCTGATGAAACGCGACTGCCGAGGCGATGTCCCCTGTCAATTCAGGTTGTCGCCCCACCCGGATTTTCGTCTATACCCACAGCATACAGGGCAGATCAGCACAAAAGCAGACATAAACCAATTGCTCTCGTCAAATCGTGCCGACGTCTCCATTGTTGAAAGTATTTCTCCGGACGCCTGCCCGGCTGACGGCGAAGGAACGGTATGGGGATGTGCGACTGCGACCTGGATTCTGGTTGTGGCGGATCGAGTGAAGATGCCATGGATTCTGGCTCACGAGTACGGCCACCTATCCGGACTCAATCACCGGGATGAGAAGTGCGCGTTGATGCACTCCTATTACGACGAGGCAAATTTGGCGTTGGACCAATGGGAGTGCGACCAGATCCACTACCCGAATGACAACCCTCCAAGGCCGTCAGCGCCTCAGAACGCCCCTGGGCGACCCGGTCGTTAGAAAGTCAGCAACGCATGGGCGGTGGCGCGATCCGTCGTCACATGCGTCACGCGAATCCAGGAACTTGAAAGCAGGTGGTGTAAAGCGCTCGCCTTGCCTCGTGTTCCCGCCACCAGCATCACTGACTGCATACTCTTGAAGTGATTCTTATGGGCGGAGAGGAGCAGCCGGTTAATAGCTTCGAGTTGTCTCTGGATATCTGCCTCTACCGACTCCGGCAGGGACGACTTGCGTTGGGGGGACGGGGCAAAAAACAAATGATAGCCGACATCCGCAACCGGCACGTACTCACCCACCGGGAGCTTGGAAGTAGCCACGCGCAGAGCTCGCAACGCAGGTCTTATGGCCTCGTACGCGGGTTGTTGCGTGGCAACCGATGCCGAGGCTTCCTCAAAGAAACGGTTACCGCCGGCAAAAGATCCAACGCCTAGAATCGCCGTATTCAAAGTAGGTCTCGTGCGGTCCGGCAACGTCAGCCAACTGTTGAAAATAGAAGCACTTTCAAATGCGGGAGCAACCAGTGGAGCGGCTACTACGTCTAGTGTCACCGGGAAATCGAAAGCTTCGCCCATGAAAGAAATGATGAAATCTGAATCGAGGAGCAGATTCCGATTGTTCGAATGATGGCGAAGATACCCGACACCACTGAGCGATACGAGCGTCACACTTCGGGCGCGGATGGATTTCTGTCGCTGCATCGCTCGAACTGTTTCGTAGACGCCTCTTCCGGGACCAATACCGAGTCTGTCTCCTTCTCGGATCATGGTGCCATTGCACAATTCCCGCGCCAGCGCGTAGCCCAGAAGGCGATGAATGTCGTCGCTATAGGACAATAATCCTTCCGGGGTAGCGTAGTCCGGAGGATCTGGAGTGTCGATTACGATGGAGTCGATAAGGGACGGGTATTTGCGAATTAATTCACGCTCGGTGCTCCGTAAGCGAACAGGCTCGGTTAAGCTTTCTGCATTTGCACGAATGGTTACAAGTCCAGATCGCAATGCGCTGGAAATGATTCGCGAGATTACGGCTTTGTCTCGGCCGAAACGTTTGGCGAGCACGGAAAGCGGCGTGGGCGCTCCTTTCGTCGCAAGCCCTTCGAAACGCGCCAGGGTTATGCGGACGCGATCCTGGTCGGTGAGTCGCCTTCGCGTTTCATCTGGATCGATGCCGCTCATGTTTGGCCGCTATGTAGATCATAAGTTTTCGCAATTGTTTGCGCAAGCGGCATCGAGCAGCTTAGCGTCTCTTGTTCGAACTCCGCGCATCGCGTTCTTTCTAAGCTACTTACGTACCTGCATAGTACTACGTGTCTCTGGCGTCACACAAAGTCAAGCTCGTAAAACGCCGAAGAAGGGAGATACAATGCGGACTCAACCGCTTTGTCAACTACAAATGGCTAAATCCGTAAGGTATCTTTGTGTGTTTGCGTGCGGGTTGTTGCTAACCGCCGGCGAGACTCCGGAAGAAGTACCTCAACCCAATTTGCAAAGCGGCACGAAGAATCGCAGTGCGGCTACAGTGGAAACCAGGACTCGATCCAATGCGCTAGATGACCTGCTAGCCAGCACGCCCGCACACGGCATCAGTTTGGATAAGGCAAACCAGGCACTTCAGTCCCCCGGTGCTGTGGCACGTTTGATCGGAACCTTAACCACATGGAAGGACCGAAGCCAGTGGAGTAACACAACGCTTCTATTAGGTCTTTCCGGGGACGAGCGAGCCTATGAGGCGTTGATGGAGTTCTTGAACCGGGACGACTCACCGGCAGCAGCGCGTAGCCGGTGCGCTTCCACCCGCTCCTGGTGCGAGCCTTCGTCGCGTAAAGCAGATTCTACTGCTCTGGAGCGCGATGTGTATGGCGCCAAGATGAGCGTACCTGTGGCTTTGGGTTTGCTCGTGTACCAAATCCAGCAAAGAAACCAACCACAAAGCCATGAAGTTGTTGAAAGCGCCATAAACGAGTTGAAAAGTGGTTCTAGAGCCAAATATTGGAAGGGCAGAATCGCGTGGGCTCAGCCCGGCATGTCTCCTCAGGAGCGAGCGGCGTTACACACCGACCTCAGTGCTCGCTGCATACGAGGACTTGGGTTCACCGGGAGTTCCCAAGCTAAAGAGCACCTGGAAGGTCTTCGAGACCACCTTCAGCGCTTGATTGCGAAGAGTGCTGCAGCGGGCGCCGGCGAAACTCACTCGCACCCGTTCGTCGACGGTTACTTGACTTCCATGCTCCCTTCCCTTGTTGCTACCGCGGAGACAGCTATTGCTCGCAACGCAGCCATCGCCAGCGGTGGCTTGAGAGCAGGCTATCCGCCAGCGCCCATCCAATAGCATTACGCGGGCATACCCGACACGTTCGCAACGCGAACGCGTCCTTCACGTTAATGACGGCGCAAGAGCACGCAATGTGGGTGGGCGGCGAGGCCTTGCCCGCCTCCCGAATGTACGAGGTTCGTCTGCCGTACGACGGATCGGTTACAGCACGCGTGGCTGAAGGCGACGCGGCTTCGCTCGAGGCAGCATGTGAGGCGGCGCAAGTTGGCGCTGGCTCAATGGCTGCGCTTTCCAATGCCGGGCGCTCCGACTTGCTTTTGCGCGCCGCTGGGTTGCTCCAGCGGGATGTGGCCGAGTTCGCGAACCTCCTGACGCTCGAAACTGGAAAGCCCATCAAAGAAGCGCGTGTAGAAGCAGAGCGTGGTTACCAGACACTCGTCGCGTCGGCGATTGCTGCGCGGGAGCTGGCGGGCGAGGCGATCCCCATCGATGGAGTGCCGGCAGGCAGAGGCCGGCTTGCAATCACCATCCGTGAGCCGCTGGGGATCATCGGCGCGATCACGCCTTTCAATCTGCCGCTGAACCTGGCGCTTCATAAGGTCGGGCCCGCTTTGGCGGGCGGCAACGCGGTTATTCACAAGCCGTCGGAACGTACACCTCTAACTGCGATTCGCCTTGCGCAGCTCCTGCATGAGGCTGGCGCGCCGGCGGGGGCCTACAACGTCGTCACCGGAAGCGGCGGTGAAGTAGGTCAGAAACTGGTCACCGATGCTCGCGTTCGGATGATCACGTTTACTGGCAGTGCGGCCGTGGGCAAGCTGATCCGCGCTTCCGCTGGACTCAAGCGCGTCACACTCGAACTCGGCGGCAATGCGGGACTCATCGTCGACGGCGATGCCGACCTGGACCTGGCGGTCGAACGAGCCGTACCCGGAGCGTTCCTATACAGCGGGCAGATCTGCATCTCCGTGCAGCGCATCTTCGTTCACGAGTCAGTCGTGGAGAAGTTTACGAATCTGTTCCTCGCGGCCACGGCAAAACTTAGGATCGGCCATCCTCTTGATGAGACCACCGACATCGCATCGCTGATCTCGGAAGAAGAAGCGAGGCGAGTAGTCACTTGGATTGGGGACGCCGTGGCCTGCGGCGCAACGTTGCTTGCGGGAGGGCAGCGGACACGCGCCACCGTCACACCCGCCATCCTCGCCAACGTTCCTCCATCGGCCAAGATGTCGTGCGGCGAAGTATTCGGCCCAGTGGTTTCGATCAACGCCTTCAGCGATTTGAATGCGGCGATCGATGCGGTGAATAACACTCCTTACGGGTTGCAGGCAGGCATCTTCACCCAGAATCTGGAACGAGCTTTCCGCGCTGCCCGCCGGCTACACGCGGGAGGCGTTATCATCAACGACATTCCTGGGTTCCGCGCCGACAACATGCCCTACGGTGGCGTCAAAGAAAGCGGTGTGGGTCGCGAAGGCCCGCGTTACGCGATTGAAGAAATGACCGAGACCAAGCTCATCTGCTGGCGATAATCCGTCCGGCCGCATGGTAGGATGCGAACCATGCGGATGCTTCTAGGCCTACTTCTGGCCGCCAGTTTCGCCCATGCGGCTAAGACTCTAGACATGTACTTCGTTGACGTTGAGGGTGGTCAGGCGACTCTCATCGTTACTCCGAACAAGGAGTCCATCCTGGTGGATACCGGATGGCCTGGCTTCAATGGCCGTGATGCTGACCGCATCAAAGCCGCCGCCAAACAAGCGGGCGTCAAGGACATCGACTATCTCATCCTCACGCACTATCACACAGACCACGCGGGTGGCGTCTCGCAGTTGTTAACGCGCCTGCCCGTGAAGACCTTCGTCGATCATGGTGCGAACAACGAGACGTCAAAGGGCGCGGGCGAACTCAGCGCCGCCTGGGATAAAGCGGTCGCGACGGGCAAGAGGCTGACCGTTAAGCCCGGCGACAAAATTCCACTCAAGGGCGGCATTGAATTGCTGATCGTCTCCGCGAACGGCGACGTGATCGGCTCTGCCGTGAAAGGCGCTGGAACCGCTAATCCTGCCTGTAGCGCCACGGAGTTTCCCGTCGACCCTACTGAGAATGCCCGTTCCGTCGGGTTTCTTCTGACGTACGGCAAGTTTCGCACCATTAACCTCGGGGATCTGACGGCGCAGAAAGAAGCAGCGCTGGTGTGCCCGGAAAACAAGCTCGGCAAGGTCGATCTCTTCCTCACCACTCATCACGGCACTGACACGTCCAACCCGCAGACGATCGTACATGCGCTCGCTCCGCGCGTGGCCATCATGAACAACGGCGCAAAGAAGGGCGGCAGCGCAAAGGTTTGGAACATCGTGAAGTCGTCGCCCGGACTGGAAGACTTGTGGCAGTTGCACTTCGCCGTCGCGGGTGGCAAAGAAGCCAACGTCGCCGATTCGTTCATCGCCAACCTCAATGAAGCCTGCGAAGGGCAAAGCATCAAAGTGTCGGCGACGAACGACGGCTCTTTCACGGTGTTGAACACTCGGAACAAGTACGCCAAGACATACGCCGCGAAATAGGGCTCAGTACGGCGACTGCCCGCCGGTAGCGCCGTATACTTCACCGGTCACGTAGTTGGATTCGTTCGAGCCCAGGAACACGTACAGCGGCGCCAACTCGCGAGGCTGCGCGGCGCGGCCGAACGACGTATCGCCGCCGAAGTTCTCCACCTTGGCGTCGGGCATCGTGCTGGGAATCAGTGGTGTCCAGACCGGGCCCGGCGCAACGGCATTCACGCGAATGCCCTGCTTCGACAACATCTTCGACAGGCCCTTCGTGAAGTTCACAATCGCTCCCTTCGTGGATGCGTACGCGAGCAGATTGGGGCTCGGGTCGTAGCTCTGAATGGATGCCGTGTTGAGGATGACGCTGCCCGGCTTCATCCGCGGCGCAGCAAACTTGCACAGCCAGAACATGGCGTAAACGTTCGTCTTGAACGTGCGGTCGAACTCTTCCGTAGAAAACTCCTCGATCGAGTCGTGCGTCATCTGGAACGCTGCATTGTTGATGAGAATGTCCAGGCGGCCGAACTGCTCGAACGTGCGGTCGATCAGTTCGCGACACTTCTGCTCGTCACGAATGTCGCCGGCAAGGAGTAAAGCTTTCCTGCCTGCCTCCGTCACATAGCGCTCGGTGTCTTTTGCGTCCTCTTCCTCCTGCGGAAGATACGACAGCACTACATCGGCGCCTTCGCGGGCATAAGCGATCGCGATGGCGCGGCCGATGCCGCTGTCGCCGCCGGTAATCAACGCGACCTTGTCCTTCAATCGGCCGAGTCCCCGATATGACTCTTCGCCATGGTCCGGCTTCGGCGTCATCTCGGACGTCTTGCCCGGAGGCGCGATCTTCTCCTGGTTGTTGTGGGGCGGTTTGTGGCCGACCTCACGTGGGTCCACTTCATTTGAGGGGTCGTGCAGCGCAGTCGTATCCGGCATTCGAGTCTCCTTCTACGTCAAGTGAGACTCCGTGGCTTGGCTTACCATCTCGCGAATGGCCCCTATAACTGTGTCGGGGTCGTCCAAGTGGACCCAATGCCCGCTTCCTGGAACGATGATGTGCCAGCCGCGTTCGGAAGCTCGCGCGATGGCTTCGTGCTCGGCGCTTTGTTCGCCGGTGAGGTGCCCACCGGAAATGACGGTCACTGGGATGGTCCGAATCGGGTTCGTTTTGGCGACAGCCGTGGCGGTCGCGGGCAGTGACTCAAGGTGGCGAGCCATGCTTTCGAACGATTCCGGGCGGCACCAGTGCGACTGCACGGCGGGCCAAAGCTCCACCGGCAGCTTCCGCACCTCGCCCACGAGCTTCGATGAAACCGCGTGCCCGCGCCCGCTGGTCACCTGCGACAACAGCTTGGGAAGAAACCGCAATCCACCCGTCAGCATGGAGAGACTGAACCGAACGAAGCCAATTCGCGCAAGCCACGCGCCGCGACGGGACAACGACACTCCGCGCCCAAGCATCCGCAGCCGGTCCGGTGTCGGCGAGCCCCACTCCTGGAGGAGCGCAGGGTCGATCAGCACGAGGCCGGCGACCTCCTCCGGCCAGCGTGCCGCGTATAGCCGCATCAGGAAGCCGCCGAAAGAATGGCCCACCAGGACGTACGGCGGCGCCAGCCCGGCCTCTCGCAGCAGTGCCCGCAATTGGTCGTTCATCTCCGCGGCATTCGGCGCGTTCGCCGATGAGCCGCTCCACGCGAAGCCGGCGCGATCATAGGCCGCGGTGGAAGTGAACTGCGCCACCGCGTCTTGCACCGGACGCCAACTGACGCTGGACGCCGCAACACCGGCCTCGAAGATCACGGGCGTCCGACCCGATCCCGCCACTCGGATGTGCAAACGAGTTCCGTCAACGGCGATCACGCGACCGGGCGGCGGATACTTCTTCAGGTCACGCCGGCTGCCCACCCACTGATAAAGGAATCCAGTGGCGAGCAGCGACAGCAGGATTATAAGAACCAGCAGCATCGTCCTCCATTAAACGCTACGGCGAGGATGCAGGCAGCGGAAAAGAATGCCCTATATACTGGATGCAGTGCGCGCCTCCGCCACGGTGGCAACATTCGCGAGGCGCTGCGCGATGTCTTTCGGCCTGGATCAGGAAAGCAGCGTTTATTCGGCTTCGCATCAACGCTGACGCAGGCTCCTTTGGCGATGCAGCACCGAAGGTCATCGAACATGGGACGCTTAGAGAAGAAGAAGGAGCGGATGCAACCAGAGAAGCTGAACATCGCGGTGTTCGTCGATTACGACAACATCGAACTCGGTTTGCGGTCGACGCTGCAGAGACAATTCGACGTGTCCCTGCCGCTGAATGCATTAAAGGAGCGGGGCGACCTGATTGCGAAGTTCGCCTACGCAAATTGGGGCCGGCAGGAATACGCCACACGACAGATGGCTGAAAGCGCGGTGCAGATGGTGCAGCGCGTTCCGTCCCCGCGGGGCGACAAGAACGGCGCCGACATCAACCTTGCACTAGACGCTTTGGAGATGGCTTTCACGCACGACCATGTGAACGCGTTTGCCATCGTCAGCGGCGACAGCGATTTCATTCCGCTGGTGAACAAGCTGAAGGAGTATGGCAAGACGGTGTTCGTGGTCGGCGGAAAAGCTTTCACCAGCACCATCCTGCAGCAGAACTGTCATGAGTTCATCAGCTACGAATCCCTGCTGATGGACGACAAGGCGGGCACTGAGCCGAGGCCGGCTATGCGCACGGATCGTCCGCCGCGGGATCGTGACGGGCGCGAGCATCGCGATCGTCGACCGGAGGGCGCTCCTCCTGCGGCCGGTGGTGGACAGGATCGTGGTCCACGCCAGCGGCCGGCTGCGCTCGATATCGCTCAAGCGCTCCCGTTGGTGGAACGCGCTCTGCAGGTGTTGGAGCGTCGCGCCGTTCAGCCTCAGCTCGGGCTGCTGAAATCCACGATGTTGCAACTGGACCCGGCATTCAGCGAACGCGCCTACGGTTGCGGAAGCTTTAGCGAGTTCGTCGATAAGCTCAAGCGCGCCGAGTTCGTCAATGTGACCGGTACCGGTGGCCGCACGCTCATCGAGCGCAAAGGCTCGCCGTCGGGCGAACTCACGGCGCCGAAGCCGGAAGAGGCAATCCCCGCTCTGCGCGACATTCTCGAGATCCACCGCCTGGAGTTGGAAGAAGGCGCGTCACCCGACCAGCTCTTCACTTGGATGAAGGACGAGAACCCGGAGTTCGACCCGCTCAAGTTCGGATTCCAGGAGTTCGTCGAGTTCCTGAACTTCGCGCAGGACAAGCTGGTGGTCCGCCTGGAAGCCGACGAGGAGAAAGGCCTCTCCGTCTTTCTCGGCGCCGAGTTCTATCCCCCTGCTCCGCCGCCGCAGGCCGAGCAGGAAGTCTACAGTCCGTACGACGAGAAGCAGCCCATCGTGGCAGGTCAGCCGACGATCTTCGAACCGGATCCGCCACCGCCGCCTCCGCCGCCACCCGCGAAGCGGCCACGTGTGTCGCGCAAGCGTACAGCCTCTCCAAGCCAAGGCAATACGGCCGATCGGCCACCTCGCACTCGCCGAACGACCACTACGCGAAAGAAGCCCGCGCCGGACGCGTAGGCTTTAGTATGAAACGCGGGCGTCGCTATCGGCGCCCGCTATTCCACCTTCTTTCGTTCGATCTTCCAGCTTGCATCCGTACAGAACCCACACTTCTCACCCACAAACATGTTCTTAGCCGTCTGATCGCCGCGAAGCTGCCACTTCAGCCATGCCCCGACTGCTTTGGCGAACGATCCGCCATTAGGCTGCCGATACGTCGCCGGGTAATGACCCACCTCCTGAAACGCAAACACGGCAGGCACGTGCTGAATGGCTTCAAAGTTCGCCTTAGCGCTCGCATAGCCCGAGTCTCCAGGCCCGCCGTTCAGGAAGAAGATGGGACCGTGGAGCTTGCCCAGGATCTCCACCCGCCGCGCCGCAATATCTCCGAACCCCGCCTGAGGAGTAAGAGCGCGCGGATCCGCGGG
>DASQDN010000054.1:0-15453 GCA_035634155.1 Bryobacteraceae bacterium
CGGTCCTACCGCGTGCGACGCGCTGCGTGCCGGCATTCACGTCGTTTACATACACGGTGACCGCAAGCGGCTGTGACGCCGTGTGCTCCGGCGTCACTCTGCCGCGCAAGCGCACGGTGGACCCCGCGTTGACGGTTCCGCCGAGCTGAAGCGTGGCCCTTTGTGACATCCAGCGAATCCCACCCGTCAGCCCATACCACCCATCCTGCAGAAAGGTTGCAAACAACGCGTTCCCTGCGTCCACGAAGCTCGGCAACGCCATTGCGTCATCCGACTGCGAACGCAGTCGAAGATACGTGCCTGAAATGTTCCGCAGCCGAGCGCCGGACACGTCGTACACAACAGCCTGCTTCCGTTCGAGCGCGCGAATCGTCACCGGCGGTGGCAGGAAATGTTCCGAGATGTCCTCCTCAAGCACAGGCGAGATCATCGGCTGCGTCTCGGCAGTCATATACAAGGGTCGCCAGCCGAGCGCCACTTCCGGCTTGTCGTACAATCCATTCCAAAACAGGTCCTCATCGACACCGTGCAGAATCACCCATCGATTGGGATGCCGCGAGTGAGCCGCTGCAACGCCACGCACCATCGCGCGCACCCTACGTGACTTGGCCGCATACCATTCGGAAAGAACCCGCTCGTGCCAAGCGCAGGGCAGCGCAAACAACAAAACCGCAAGCACCGCAATCACCTTCGTTGCAAGGCCGCGCTGCATACCGATAGCGAAAGCCCAGCCGCCGAGCATCGCCAGGCCAATTGCCGGCACCGTGAGGTAATAATCAGAAACGTGTCTTGCCAGCGGCAAATACGGCGCGATTGTAATCCCAAACCATCCTGCCAAGAACACCGCCAACCACTCCCGTCTCCATACCATTGCGCCAACAAAGGCGACAAGCGCGAGCAGCGCCGCAGCGCTACTCGCATCCATCCACCGGGGATCAACTCCACGCAATCGCGCTGCGGGGGATGCGGAAACAGCCAGCCACGCGTACCTGCCGAATACCGCAAGCAGGCTTAAAGGCGAGTAGTCCATTGCATAAAAGCTGCTTGCCAAACCTTGTCCGACGGACCTGTGCCAGAGCGTATACGCAACCGACACAAGGAACATCGGCGCTACAGCCCGCACGTACCGCCGCGCAAACAGCGCCGTGTACAAGCAAGCAATCGCTGGAAACACAACGTTCAGCTCCAGTGCGCCGAAGCCGAGCAGGAACGCTGCCCACATCCCGCAATACGATCGCGTCCGCCCCGAATCAACAAACCGAAGCAGAAGAAAGAACGCGAGCAGCAGAAAGAAAGCACAAAGAATTTGGTTATAAGCCGAGGTCCAGACCATCGGCAAGTACAAAACCGGACTCGCCAGCCACAACAACGGCGCAACAAGGCCCGCGACAGCCGACCCCGTCAACCTCCGCACGATCCCCGCCATCAGCGCCAGGTTCGCAAACTGTGTAGCAAACACGAGCAACCGGTAGGGCAACGCATCCATGCCGAACCATTCCCAAAAGCTAAGAAAAAAGAGCCGCTCACTCAAAGGCCGCACCGTGCCCTGAGCCATCGGTCGGAACAACGCGGATAGGAAGGAAGAGAAATCGTGAACCTGCGTGTGCAGACCCAGCCACGCAAAATCGTCCATCTGAAACCAGGCCTTCAACCCGTGCCAGTACAGCGCCACACAAAACAGCGCAGGGAAGCCCCAGTACAAGGCGCGTTTCAGAATCACAGGAGAAGAAGAGGAAACAGGCCGCCGATCCCTTGTAACCGGCGGCCCATAAACACAGCTAGATTAGGCGCCGATCTTGTCGGTCAACGCAGCCACGCCGGGCAGTTCCAGGCCCGACAAAAACTCCAGCGAAGCGCCGCCGCCCGTCGATACGTGTGTGATCTTATCCGTCACCCCCGCAGACTTGATGGCCTTCTCCGAATCGCCGCCACCCACAACGGACACCGCGCCTGATTCCGCCACAGCCTTCGCCAAAGCCACCGTCCCCATATCGAAAGGCGGCATCTCGAAAACGCCCATCGGACCATTCCAGATGATCGTCTTCGAAGCAGCCACCGCATCCGAATACAACTTCACCGTCTTAGGTCCAATGTCGAGCGCCATCATCCCGTCTGGAATCGTATCAACGTATTGAGCCTCCCCGCCGCCCTTGAACTCCGGCGCCACCGCATGATCCACCGGCAGCAGCAGCTTGTCGCCGAGCTGCGCCATCAGGTCCTTCGCCAACTGCACCTTGTCCTCTTCCACCAGCGACTTGCCCGTCGGCTCGCCCTTGGCCTTGAAGAACGTATAGGCCATCGCGCCGCCAATCACCAGCTTGTCCACAACCTTCATCAGGTTCTGAATCACTTCGATCTTGTCAGATACTTTCGCGCCGCCGAGAATCGCGATACAGGGACGATCCGGGTTGCTGGTCGCTTTACCGAGCCACTCGAGTTCCTTGTCCATCAGCAGACCCGCGCCCGCCTTCGGCATGAACTCAATGATGCCGCACGTCGAAGCATGTGCGCGATGCGCTGTCCCGAACGCATCGTTTACGTAGATGTCCGCGAGCGCCGCCAACTTCTTCGAGAACTCAGCGTCGTTCTTTTCTTCCTCGGCGTGGAATCGCAGGTTCTCCAGCAGCAGCACTTCCCCTGCCTTCGGCCGCATGGCTTCCACTTCCGGACCTATACAATCGGGCGCCATCTTCACCGGCCGCTTTAACAATTCTTCCAGCCGCTTGGCAACCGGCTTCAGGCTCATCTCCGCGTTCGGCTTGCCCTTCGGGCGGCCCAGATGGCTGGCGAGCACAACGCCTGCTCCCTGCTCCAGAGCGTATTGAATAGTCGGCAAGGAAGCCTTGATCCGCTTGTCGCTGGTGATCTCCTGCCCGCCTGGCGCAAGGGGAACATTGAAGTCGACGCGAATGAAGACAGTCTTGTCAGCTAAGTCCAGATCACGAATCGATAGCTTTGTGGACATGGGATTGAACTCTCAGAGTATCATTCGCTTCATCGCCTCAATGGCCGCGCCGCGAGCCCCGGCCGTGTCGCCATTGGGCATAATGTGAATCGGAATGTCGGCTTGTTCCACGCGCTGGCCCGGCATGCCCGCGCGAATCTCGCTCACGAACCACTGCTGAAACTCGGGGGACGTCTCGATCGCCCCGCCGCCCACGATCAAAGCGTCAGGGTCGAAGGTATTCACCATTTCATCGAAGAACAAGCCGAGCGCATGCGCCTGTACCCGGAAGATCTCCTTGCAAAGCGGATCGCCGCGTTCAGCCATGCCGCGAACCATCTTCGAGGCTTTCGATACGTCCATGCTCGCGAGTTCATGGCCGGGCTGCTTGGCGAGGAAATAGGGCAGAAATGTCTTCTCGATGGCGGTTAATGAACATAACGATTCGAGATCGCCCGTACGGCCGCAATTGCAATGCGGCAAGAGCCCGTCGATGCCCCTGATGCTCTGATAAGGAATCAGCACATGCCCAAGCTCGCCGCCAAATCCGACACGGCCTTTCACAACGTTGCCTTCTGTGATAACGCCGCCGCCCAGCCCGGTGCCGATAATGGCAGATATCGATGTCGCGGTCTTGCTGCCCCCGAAGATCGAGAAGTGGCCCCAAAGCGCGCCTGCATTGCCATCGTTCAGATACAGCACCGGCTTGCCGAGCTTTCGCTCGAGCCCGGCTCGAACGTCAAAACCCGCCCAATCGGGATGCACGAAGTTCGTGGACCCGCGCGCGCTCAGCACGCCGCCCGCGCTCGCCGGCCCCGGAGTATCTAAGCCGACGCCGACGACATCGGCAAGCGCAACCCCTGCGCCATCAACGGCCATCTGCAAGCCGTCGGCAATCTGCTGGAGGCAGACCTCCGGCCCTTCCTTCGATCGCGCGGGGTGTTCGCAGAGTTCGGATATCAGGAACTCTGCCCGCGCATTCACGAGCGTATAGTTGACGGCGGTTCCGCCCAGATCGACTCCGGCTACAACCTGCACTGGATCGCTACCTCAAGAGGAAGAATTTGAATGCCAAATCTACATTAGCAACTATCGCTATAGGGGTACTCTACCCACGCAAGTGGGAGGTACACGGGTACTAGGCCGAAGGCTCATTTACCCACAAAAGTACCATGCAAGTGCAAGATTTTTAAAGAAAATGCGCGCATGTACAGCAATTAGGGTATCTGCCTCTTGTAAGTCGTAATTGGCGCCCGTATACTCAACTTGCGAAGACACAGTTTGCTGTTCGAAAAGTGTCGGAACGAATAGTCGTTTTCGGAGGACTGTACTTGTGAAACTAAGGTCGTTTAGGCCTCAGCGCTTTATACCACTGCTCTTATCTGTTCTTTCTTTGGCGATCGTGCCATCCTCAGCGAAGGCGTCGCTCATCGTAACTTCGGTAGCGAACGGAATCTCCTCTTATTCGGCCACTGTGAACTGGATCGCCAGCACGGGCGGCTTCACCGTCGAATCGCTCGGCTGCGCAGACGCAAGCCCGATCGCTTTGGGATGCAATCCCTGGCGAGTGGTTTCGTTGAACGCGACACAGTCGGGGTTGGCAGGTCTCGGGTTTCTCTCGCTGAACATCCAGCACATGGTTGGACCTCACCCGGAGGACGTGAATCCCGGTGACGCCGGCACGCTCAACATCATCAACGTAAGCCCGGGAGTAGGCAACAGTTCGACCTCTTCGATCCTGGTGCACACACCGCACTGGGACAACGTAACCCTAACGGTCGAAGCCATCTCCACCGGGCTCTCACGAATCACCATCACGGCCGATCACATGACTGTCCCCGAGCCCAGCACGCTCGCATTGGGCGCTCTCGGCGGCTCCTTACTTCTAATCGGCCGCCGCTTCCGCCGCCGATTATCGTAATCCTTACCAACCACAATAGGCCGCGCTCAACGGGCGCGGCTTTTTTCACGTCCGTGATAGACTGTCTTCAGTAGTAGTCCACCACACCGGGGTCGCCTAGCTCAGCTGGTTAGAGCGCCTGCTTCACACGCAGGAGGTCGTAGGTTCGAGTCCTACGGCGACCACCACCGTTCTCATGGGCGGGCTGGCCCTACGGGCTCTGGCTCTACGCCGAATACGGCCATACGCCGAAAACGGTGGCACCCTCTGCCCTTGAGCTGATCTAAGAACACATTACCTTAACCCTGAGTCGATAGTTATCGAAGTTGCGGAAGTCGTAGGCTTAGCGCTGGAGGACTTCCTTGGCGTGACGTTCGACCGTGGCTCCGCTGATCGCCTCCCGCTCCGCCACCCGGCTTCGGCTGATGCCATCCCAATGATCCTTGGCTCGTCGAGCAACGCCTTTATTCTCAGTTGCTGACTTCCGCAATCCGGGCACGATTGCCTTGACCTGTCCTTTGCCTTCAACCAAATCTGGTCGGATTTCGCTAATCTTGTACTCGGGGAGTCCTAGGATCTCTTCTGTGCTGTTCAAAACAATCTCCGCAAAGATGTTTTATCAGCTCCCGAGCGTAGGGCGCCCCCGTTCCTGATCTAGAGCCTTCTCGCGTCCTTCCCGTACAAGCCTCATCCCCGCCTTCCTACTTCTTCGCTGTCGCAGCAATCTCCAGCCGAACGACGGATTCTTTGTCCTTCTTACCGAGCGCGCCGTAGATCTGTGCCAGATCGTTCCGAGCGGTGTTGAGCCATGTCACGGATGGATTCATCTGCTTTCGAAGGATGTGGAGGCCGGCCTCGGCCTCCGTCTCGGCCTCATCAAGCCGATTCTGGCGCAGCAACGTTCGACCAAGTTTCACACGTGCGATCCCCGTGTTCAAATGGTTGGACGATAACGTACGGGTAAATATGGCGACGGCGTCACGGAAGAGCTTTTCGGCAACCGAAAAATCCTTGGCGGCAAGGTGCGCGCTCGCAAGGTTCGACGTGGCCGTGCCGATCAGGTAGTGACCGCCTGGGTACACCTGCTTATAGATGTCGAGCATGCGACGGTAGTGTGCCTTCGCAGTTTCAGCATCGCCCTTCTGCAGCGCAACAACGCCAAGTTCATTTACAGCCGATGCAACTCTCGGGTGAACCGGCCCGAAGACCTTCTCCTGCACTGCCAGCGCGGTCGTAAGCAGAGGCAGCGCCTCCTCGAATCTTTTCTGATACACCAGCGAGCGCGCGAGCAGCGTATATCCCGCGGCCGTGCGATAGTGATTCTCACCGAAGAAACGTCGCGTGATCTCCAATGCCTGGCGTTGGAATCTTTCTGATTCCTCATAATTGCCAACATCCTGCTGAATCGCGCCGAGATTCACGAGGACTTCAGCAACCCGAGGATGCCCGTTGCCGTAAATGTCAGTACGTATCCCGAGCACAGTCCGGTTGAGGGCCTCGGAATCCTTATATCGACCTGCATAGAAATAAGCATTCGCGAGTTCGTACATTGCGCCTGCACGATCTGCGGGCGAGTGTGGCGCGGACGAACGTTGCCGGACCGCATCTTCTAAAATAGGGATCGCCCGAGCATAATCGCCCTTTTGGTGCAAAATGCGCCCGAGCCCCTCCGTCGCTTCTGCCACCTTTGCGTGCCCTGCGGGCAGAGTACGACGGCTCATATCGAGTGCTTCACGGCCGAGTCGCTCCGCCTCGTCTAGTCTCGCCTGATCGGCACGCAACTGAGCTAGTGCCGCGATGGTTTCCGCGACTGCGGCACTGCTGGCTCCGCTGACGTTCCGGCGTTTCTCCAGCGCGTTGAGTAGAAGCTGCTCGGCGCGCGGAAGGTCGCCCAACTTGCGGTAAATGTCGCCAAGACTCTCGTAGAGCTCGGATTGAATATCGGGATCCTTATCGAGAGAGCGTGCCTCACGGACACCGTTCTCTAGCAGGGCTCTTACACGGAGATCATGAGCGGGACCGGCGTCCGCGTCGCCGCCATCGAACAAACGGCGCATGAACTGCTGAATTCGCTGAGTTCGGGCGGCTTCGGCGAGAGCGCTATTTCGCTCCTCAGCGAGGCGTACCGTGAACAGAGCGATGAGTCCGACGAGAATGACGGTAACGGAAGCAGTAGCTGACACAGCGATTCGATGCCTGCGAACGAACTTCTTCAGCCGGTAGACCAGGCTGTCGGGCCGCGCTTCCAGAGGTTCGCCCGCCAAATAATGGTCCACATCACGAAGGAGTGCTTCGGCTGAAACATACCGCTGCCGCGCATCGTGGTGCATCGCCTTCAGACAGATAACGTCGAGATCGGCCCACTCGCCATGGCTGACGCTCGGAACTCCACTTGCACCGCAGTCCGGCTGGCGCCCGGCTAACACTGATGGTCGTTCGGCGTCGCGGTCGCCTGCGAACTGTGCGACGTCAGCAGTGCTGCGCGATCCGTCAAACGGAAGACGGCCTGATAACAGGCGATAAAGGACGACGCCCAGCGAGTAAACGTCAGCGCCAACGGAGGCCGGCTCACCCCGTAGCTGCTCCGGAGCAGCGAACGCCGGAGTCGCCATTCGCAATCCGGTCCGCGTAAGATCGGACGCGTCGCCGAACTCATCGAGCTGCCTGGCGACGCCGAAGTCCAGGAGCTTCACCGCGCCGCCGGAAGTCACCATGATGTTCGATGGCTTAAGGTCACGGTGAATGACGGCGCGGCCGTGAGCAAACCGCACTGCTTCGCAAACCGACCGGAAAAGGGTTAGACGATCACGGACGCGAGCACACTTGGCGTCACAATACTCGTCCAGGTGCATGCCTTCTACGTACTCCATGACGAACCATGGAGTTCCGTCTTCGAGCGTGCCTGCATCCATTAACCGGGCAATGCTGGGATGGTCTAGATGCGCGAGGGTGTGCTGTTCGCGAGTGAAGCGCTCACGCCGCGCCGGAGACAACCACGAGTTGCGAAGAATCTTAACTGCGGCTGAGGTTCCGAGGTCCGAGCGAACAGCAAAGAAGACAGTCCCCATGCCACCTTCGCCGAGCACATGGCGAAGTTCCCACGGGCCGATTCGCCGGTACTCCTTCATAGAGGATTCGGCGATCACGTGTCCAGCGATGTCAGCAAGCCCACCGTCAAGCAGGTGGGCCCCCTTCGCATCGGAGCGGAGCATTCGAAGCACGTCGTCCATAAGCTCCCGATCACCGGCGCAAGCATCGGCCAACATCTTGGCTTGTGCTTCCCGATCCATCTCCACCACGATGTGGAAGAGATCTTGAATGCGATTCCAGCGGCTTGCATCCATGGCGAGTATCGTCGGCGTCAGGCCGGATCGAGGCGTGCTGCAAGCCACGCGCGAGCGGCACGCCAGTCGCGCAGAACTGTAGCTTCAGAAACGTCCATCAGTACCGCAATTTCACGCATTTCGAGTCCTCCGAAGAATCGGCTTTCCACCATCTGCGCCTGGCGGGGATTGAGCTTTGCCAACTCATCGAGAGCTTGGTCGAGGGCAAGCAGTTCACTGTCCCACACCACTCGGTTCGCCGCATCCACTGCGAAGTCGGCGAGAATGGCGCCCGACTGCTCGCGCTTAAGGGCGTTGCGGCGTCGCGCTTCGCTGATCAGGACCTGACGCATGGCTCGGGCGGCGATGCGTCGAAAGTGCAAGGGCGAGGTGTTCGCGACTTCGGGAGTACGGGCGAGTTTGATCCATGCTTCGTTCACCATCGTTGTGGTGCTTACGGGCGGGGACGAATGGCTGCGGCGCACCGCGGCGGCCAGCAACTTCAGCTCTTCGTACGCAAGGCTGAAAACGTGATCAAGGTTCTCGCGGCTGTTGTCGGCGGCGGCAATGCGGCGCTGTTCCGAGTGTTCATCCATGCTGGTGACGGGTTTAGGCGCCGTTCTGCGTAATGTTCAGTGTATCCGCTGCGTCCGGTGTCGCGTGTTGGTGCAACGTGTCTGCCGAGAGCGGAAGAAAACTGTAGAGGGAATCCATTCGATGCGTGCTGTTTTGACCTTGACCGCGATCCTGCTGACCGCAACTGCGGCTCGTGCGGCTGAGTATTTGCCCGTGTGCGAGAAGTGCTTGAACCCGCGAATCACCACAAAGACCGGCGCCGCGACGTCCGCTGCGAAAGCAGAAGCCGTGGTGGTGGCCGAAGACGCTGCAGCATGGTGCGCAGTGAATCGGCCCCGCGATGCCTATTGTGCTCGCGAGGAGGTGAAGAACGGCGGCGACGGCGGACGCAAATCTTACCAGGCGTCTGCCAATTGCACGACAGGTGTCTTGCAATCCATGGATGGATACGAGTACCGAGTCACGGGAACTTGGCCGGATGGACCCGGACGAGGCAGACCGATGCTACGGGACACCGGGGGCAATGCTCGAAGCTGGAAAACCACTGTGTCAGGCTACGGCGTCGCCAGATCGGAATGGGATCGTTACGGAGGCTATTCCTTGACCGGGCAGTGGGAAGTTCTATGCGGCTCATCTACGCCGAAAGCAACGGCACAGGCGGGGGCCGGGCCGCCGACTAAGGCAGCCGCCGTTGCAAGCACGGAATGGCTTGCCGTCTGCTCGCGATGTCCGGCGCCCGCTGTATCCGCCAAGTCCGGCATTGGAACGGCTAGAGCAGTGGCAGAAGCCCGGATGACGGCCGAGGAGTTGAAGGGCGGTTGCTCGGACACCGAGCCGCAGAGCGTTTCAGCTTGTGTCAGGCTTTAGATGGCCGAGTCTGGCAGAAAGACATATCGAGCGACCGCTGACTGCACGGCCGGTCGTATCACTGCCGTTGACGAGAAGCAGTACACGCTCGGAGGAGTTTGGGATAACAGCGACATCGGCGCGGGACGCACGAAATGGCGCGGCGCAGATGGCCAGATCATCGGTCGCGACAATGCGAGCGGAGGTCTCGCGATTTCGCAGCAATGGGAGTTGCTGTGTCCGGGTCCCGTCAGTCCTGCCCTGCTTAGCCAGGCCGCCGTACCGTCCGCGCGCAGCACTCCCGCAACTGTCCCGATCTGCGCCGGCAAACGCTTCTGCGAGGAAACGGACTCCTTCGGCGTTATCGTTCGCGATTTTCGACCGAGCACGATCTCCGGGTCCGTTCGTGTGGTCAGCGCGACGTTGAAGTTTCTCAACAAGACCAACCGGCCGCTGATTCTCGGTTATGTCCGAAGCGCCGGAGTTGCTGTGGACGAGCGAGGCAATCGATACACATTGGCTTCGGCGGAAAGTGTTCGCGGCATGGGGGAGATTACAGGTCGTGAGTTCGACCCGAAGTTCACGCTCGCGCCGGGTCAGACGGCGGATACGCGATTCGAATTTATCTGGCAATGGAACGGGCGAGACATTCTCGGAATGAAAGCCTGGGACGTGGAAGTCGCCGTACGAAGCGTGACCGAAGTAGCGCCCGGACAGTACAGGTTCGGGGCCGAGCACGCGCTGCAGTTTCGGGGAGTTCCTCCCGCCGCGGTGATATCGTCCGAGTCGCTCGCCCCCAGCCAGGCCCCGCCGGATGCGGGAGGGACTGCGACAGCAGAACCCGTGCCGGAAGTGCGAGCAACCGACGCCTGCGTTGGAAGACCTCGCTGCTTCAGCAGTGGCAGTTTCGTTGCCGAGATCCAGCACGCTGCGCTGACGCACGAAGGCGCCTATAAAGATCGTGTCGCGCGCCTGAACGTTGCTATTCGGAACACAACGCAGCGGCCTTTATCGCTCGCCTACGTTGCGAAATCGTCGGTGCTCACGGACAATCTCGGAAACCGGTTCTTTTGGGGGACAGCGGGAACCTACGACACCAGCGCCACCGGAATCGGCAAGGTGGAGGGCAACCGCGTGGATCCTCAGATGACGCTTGCCCCGGGTGAGTCCAGAGTAGCTACCTTCACTCTTCGAAGACGGACCCCGAGAACCGATCCCGACGGCGCAGCGTATACGTACAACGTGACAGTGGCGGAACTTCAGGTGATCAATTCGCAGCAGGTGAGAACGAGCCGCGAACACAGCATTATGTTCGCCGATTTTGCCCTCACTTCTTCTGCCGTAGGAAGTGCGGCGGCGCCGCCACAATCAGCGGCGCCCGTCCAGTCCACCGAACAAAATATCAAGAAGTTGAGCGATGCAATCCGCGGCCTTGGCAGCAAGAAGCGGTGAACGCTAGGCTTGTCGGCGGGAACAACCTGTCTTTGTGCATTCATTGTCGTGTCATTCCGTACCGGAGGTAGTTCACGTCAATGAAGCCGGCTTCCCTAAAATCGTTGAAGGTGAAGAGGCCGATGCGATCTCCTCGATAGTGGCCCCAAGAGAGCTGGTACAAGCCACCGAAGTCTGAGTACGTCTTGCCGTCCAGGCTGTAGGAGTACCGCGATTTTCCGTCGAGTCCCCAGGCGGACTTCAGCCATATTGAGGAGGTCTTCAACTCGGGTCCATTGGTGATGTTGCCGGCGTGTTCGTACTGCAGAGTTCGAGTGCCTTGGCTTTGACTCACTCGGATGGAGGAGTAATCCTTCGACAGATGGCAGAGCCCGGCGTGCTGCCCGTCCGTCATTCCGCTGAGATCGAGTTGCACCACGACATCGCTTTGTGCGGTGCGGAAGGAACGCTGGGTTAGCGTGTTGCCTGCCTTCTTGAGATCGCCCGCCGCGATTGGCTTGAACGCATGGAGCCGCAGCCATCCCGGGCGTTCGGTGAGGGACCACTTGTCGGCTCGCGGTTGGTAGTTCCATTCCCATTGCGGGC
This sequence comes from Bryobacteraceae bacterium, assembly GCA_035634155.1. Classification (GTDB taxonomy): domain Bacteria; phylum Acidobacteriota; class Terriglobia; order Bryobacterales; family Bryobacteraceae; genus DASQDN01. The sequence goes on from DASQDN010000054.1 coordinate 11,627, forward strand.
CGAGGGTTCGATTCGCAAACTCATCCGACGTTTGCATTGTGATTGCCGTCCGACGCCGAGAGCCGGCCGGTATGTTGCCCGACCATACAAAGTGACCGATGTCCGGCCATCCGTCGATCCAGCGTACAGGCATCAGGCTGGCGGCGCGGCCCTCCCAGTCGCCGGTGCCGTGGTGCGTGAACCAGTACCAATCTCCGGCCGGAGTCTGGACAAGTCCCCCTTGATTCGGCTCCATCGCAGGCCGATCGGCGTAGTTCAGTTGTCGAGGTTCCGTGTACGGACCATAGATATTTGACGCACGCTTCATCATGACGACGCGACCTTCAGGTTTCACTTCGCTGAAGAGATGGTAGTAGAGGCCGTTGAACTTGTAGAGCTTGGTTGCCTCGCTGCCCTTCGATTGGTGGATAACGCGGTCGGAATCGAGGACGAGATCGCGACTGTCCGGACTGAGTTTCCAGAGGTGGATCTTGTAGCCGTCGCGGAAGTTCGTTCCGGCGATATATCCTTGGCCGTCGTCGTCCCAGAACGGACACGGGTCATTCCAGCCTTCGCCCGCAAGCATGCGGTGGAGCGGCTCCCACGGACCCGAGGGATTCGAGGCGGATGTCATGAAATAGCCCTCATCCGGCGCTCCGAAGTACACCCAGAAGCGTTTCGCGTGGTAGCGAATGGCGCCGGCCCAAACGCCGCGACCATAGCGGTTCATTTTGTCCCAGTTCAGTTCGGGGCCAATCTGCGTCAGATCAGTGATGACGTGGCCCAAGATGGACCAGTTCACCAAGTCCTTGGAATGAAGAACTACCATACCCGGCGAGAACTGCATGGTGGACGAGATCGCGTAGTAGTCGTCACCGACGCGGATACAGTCGATATCGCTGTAATCCGCCGGGATCACCGGGTTGCGGTATGTGCCGTTCTTTTGATCTCCCCAGGTGGACCATGTGCCCCATTGTTGAGCGGCAGCGGACGCGCACAACAGCAGTCCAGCGATTGCTAAAACCATAAATGAAAATGCCATACGAATTGCGACTTGCCGCAACGTTTCTCCTAGATGCCCGAACAGATCACACGTAAAAAGGGCTCCTTCTCGTACAGGCGCCCCTGTTTAGTTTGTTTCGCAATTTTGCGATTCGCGACGGAAACCGCGCTTAGACCTTCGTTGGAACGATGTATGGAGCGCGATACGGGCGAGTAAGCATCTTGGTCGCTTCCGGGTCCCCCTTGCACGTCCATGTTTTCTCATCCCAGTGAATCGTACGGCCCACCCGGTAGGAGATATTGGCCAAGTGCATGAGCGTGCAGGAGATGGCGCCCTCCTCGATCTCTGCCGTGAGGTCTTCGCGCTTGCGAGTGCGCATGGCGGCGATGAAGTTCTCGAAGTGAGCGTCGCGCTCAGTCCGAGCGGGTCCAGGCTTGTGGTCCTTACCAAGGAAGCTGTAGTACTTGTTGTAGTTATCGATGACCAGGTAGCCTTCCGAGCCATAGAAGGTATTCCCGATGGTGTTGCCCGGCCGATTGCCATTGATACCCGCTTCGTTGTGGCTGTACCAGTGGCGCACGGCGAACTCCATCATCTTGGGCTTTCCGTTCACGTTGAACTCGAAGGAACAGTTCAAGGTATTGGGTGTTTCCTGGTCATCGTCGAACATGAATTTGCCGCCGATGGCGCTGACCTTAGTCGGATAAGTGACGCCGAGGCCCCAGCGGGCAATGTCCACTTCGTGAATGCCCTGGTTACCGAGGTCGCCGTTGCCGGTGTCCCAGAACCAGTGCCAGTTGTAGTGAAAGCGATTCTTCGTGAAGGGACGCAGTGGCGCAGGGCCGGTCCACATGTCATAGTCGACGCCCGGCGGAACCTTCTCGACGGGGGTCTTCCCGATGGTGTTGCGCGCCTTAAAGCAAAGGCCGCGGGCCATATAGACTTCTCCGAACTCGCCTGACTTCAGCTTTTGCACGGCTTCCTGCAGCGCCGGCGAGGAGCGGCTTTGGCTTCCTTGCTGGACGAGCCGGTTGTATTTCCGGGCAGCGGCGACGATTTGTCGGGACTCGAAGACGTTATGCGAGCAGGGCTTCTCCACGTAGACGTCCTTGCCGGCCTGGCATGCCCAGATTGTCTGAAGCGTATGCCAATGGTTTGGAGTCGCAATGGAGACGGCGTCCACGTTCTTGTCATCCAGCACCTTGCGGATGTCCTGGAAGGTGGGAACCGGTTTCTGGTTCCTGCGCTGCAGCAAGCCGATGTAGCGTTCCGAGTGCGAGGTATCGACATCGACCAGAGCGGCGAGCTCGACGTTCTTCATGCCCGTCCAGGCTCCCATGTGACTGTTACCGCGCCCGCCGCAGCCGACTACCGCGACACGGATAGTGTCGTTAGGACTGGACTGGGCGCGGACGACTCGCGTGGCAGTGGCGGCTGCCGTACTCATGATGAAATAGCGCCGATTCATAGATCTCCTTTGCTTGTTGGCGAGGGCACTCGGGTGCATTATATACGTTTGCGAGCGCTGTCTGCGGGCAGTCGACGATAATCGACTTTCCTTAACGCTCCCGTTGTGGCGTACGAAACAAAGCCCAATGGCGTGCACAGGTCAGTGTCGTCGAAGCGGAGTTCGACTTTGCGGCCAGCTATGTTGACGTCGATCACTTCGGAGTCGTCGATCCAGCCTTGAATTCGATCTTTGGTGACCGCGAGACGGAATGCGTACCAGCGACCTTGCGTGAAGTCCCGGACGGTTGAGGTGTCGTTCTCGGATGCGTCGTTGCCGTCGAGGTTTGAGAGTCCGACGACGGCGCCGTCCCAGCCTCCATTGATCCATGAGCAGAAGGTGTCGTTCACCGGGAAGACGAGCGAAGCGAAGAAGTCCTTGCCGTCGAGACGGGCGGCTTCGAAGCGGAGTTCGTAGTCCGACTTGGGGAAGTCGCCGGCCCAGGTGATGCCGGTCATGCGGCCCTTGCCCAGGCGGATGGTTCCGTCAGCGATGGTGACTTGGCCTCGGTTGTGGAAGGGCGTTTCCTTCCAGCCCGCCAGGGATTTGCCGTCGAACATCGACGTCCAGTCGATAATTGCGGACTGGCTGGCGTCGGCGTGCGGGAGTGCCGCGGTGATGAGGGCCGCGCATGCGCTTCGGCGGGTGAGGCTCATGTTTCTATTATGGAGACGGCGGTGGGATTTGGCGCGTTGCTGTGCTCGGGGGGCGTGCTTAGGCTGGCGCTGGAAGCCGGACGCGGCAGTGTTCGTTCGACTTTGGGCTGGGGCGGCGGGGATGCCGGCGTGAGATCCGCAGTGGGCGCAGTTTGCGTTTGTTGTTCTGAGGCTTCGGGCTGAGCAGGCTTGGCTTGGCTTTTGACGGTGGTTTCAGCGTGGGCGGCTCGCATGTCGCGCAGGTTGCGGAGATTGCGAACGGCTCGGTCATGGGCTCGCTGGAGGGTGGTCTCGTTGCGGATGAGACGGGCGAGGGCCTGCTCGTCGGCGGTCAGGGCTTGGACGGCTAGGGTGCGGCGGACGTTTTCGTCGGCTCCAGCGCCGTAGGTGGCGGCGTAGGTTTCGGCCTGGTTATCCATTTCGAGATTGATGGCGCAGGTTTGGACGGCCCAGATCCGGCGGAGCCGCCAGAGGGCGAAGGCGATGGCTTCGACGTAGGCGTATTCGGTTTCGGTGGCGGGGGCGTAGTCGCGGACGGTGGCGTCGAGGAGGGCGGCCCAGGCTTCAGGACGTTCGTTGGCGAGGACGAAGAGCTTGGTGGAGGTGGCGCCGTGCTTGACTGCGTTCTGGGCGCACTTCGCCTTTCCGGCATCGGTCCTGGGACCGCCGGTGCGGGGGTGGT
>DASQDN010000055.1:0-6131 GCA_035634155.1 Bryobacteraceae bacterium
AACTCTGCTGTTATCGAAATATAGGTCAAAGGCGCCCTCACCAAGAGACTTTGCGGAAGCTACGGCACGATAACGGCCCAGCGTGACCTGCTCTGGCGGGGTTGGGTCAACAACGGGTTCGGCAGGCGTAGCCTTTTCCGGCGGTTGTTCGGCCGCATCTTCGAATTTGAGCTGCACGAGTGAATAACTTGGTCCGTCCATCGGACTGCGTTCGGCTTGTGCGAAGAAGCGTAGCTTCTGGTGCTGTCCTCCGCGATCGAATTCAACACACGACCGCACCAGGTACACAAAGGCGGCAGCACGAACAACCTCGGTATCCCCAGAATCGCAGAACGCAACATTAGTAGCGCCTTGCGACCTCAATTCAGCCCGTATGTGACGTTTTGTATAGTACAAAGCTCGATCCGGCGATCGGGCGTCCGTGCCGTAATTCCCATCCGGGTCGGGCTTGGTGAGCATTCTAAAAAGCCCAAATACAGCAAGAGCAGCAATGGCTACGAAGCCAAGCGCGAGGAGAGCGATGGTACGGAAGAATCGGGAACCTGCTTTCCGCCCGTTGCATTGATGGTCCATGCCTCGGCTTTCTGCATCCAATGCAGCCGTATGGTTCTGGAGCAGCGTGATAGGTGTATCGAGGACACGATCAAGCGGGTGACCGCAATGGATGCAAAAGCGAGCGGTGTGCGCCGATGTTGCCGCGCAAAGCCTGCAGGTTCTCATTGCTTTCAGCTCACTTGAGCGCCGCAACCAGGGCAGAATCGCCCAGCAGCCGGCAGAGATGTCCCGCAGTTCGAGCAGAAACGTGGGCGTTGAACGGCATCAGGCGCGAGAGCCGGCGGAGCCGCATAAACGGCTTGGCCGCAATTAGCCAGGGCAGTCTGGCGGTCAAGCGGCGGCTTCCGCACGACGAGGTAGAGGGGCAGAAACACGATGCACAGCAAGAACACACCGAGGCCCCACGCAGTTCCTTCCATTCCGCGCGAATTCGCGTCCTTGGCCACAACGATTCCAATTACGCCTGCAACAATTAGCCCGAAGCAGAATCCGAAAACTTCCACGAAATCTCCTAAAGATTGTTTCCTATGAACATTGCGACGAGAACAGGCGCCAATAACCTCAGCGCCGTATCCGGAGTTCCGGGAACGTCTTCCCGTCGTAACCAACACAGCGCGACTGTGCCAGGGTAGGCGATGTAGATGGTCGAAGCGGTCGCGGCAGAAAACGGGTTGAGCAAAGGGGAACAACCATTCGCCATCGCAACGAAGTCTCTTGTCATTCCGCAAAATGGACAGTTCCACCCCACCAGGGTGCGTAACACGCAGGTGTAACCCAGGGACAACACTGCATCTGGGTACAGGCGCAGCACTACAACACTGAACACCAACGCGCCGACGCAACCCAGATGAAGAGATAGGTTCTTCATGCCGTTCGCTCTCATTCAACAGTAGTGTGTTATTTGGGCCACCTTTTTTCTCAACATTGTCGTTCCGTGGGTGCGATAAACCAGATCTCCTCCGCCAGATCGGCACGCCGAACGGACTGACTCGCACACTGCCTGCGAGAAAGCATGCGTCGTTCCAGCGGGGCGGCCTGTAGGAACTCTGTAGGAAATCTGTCCGGCCATTCGAACCTGCCTTTTTGATCGATCCTCCGACGTTTTGGCGCCCTCCCTTGCGAGAAGAAGAGCGGCTATGACCGCTCACTGACTCGGAGGACAATTCAATGTTTCGGATATGCAACTCTACCCAGACGGCCGCGTTGGCCGTACTTGGGCTGTCATTGTTAACGGCCGCGAACGCACAGCAACTCATGTTCTTCTCGCGGTCAAGTGACATCGGCGAAAACGTCGGCTGGGTCGTCGACTCGTATGACGAAGGCCCCAACATCCTGGACCTGAAGATCCAGCGCTACACCAACGGCGGCTGGACTTGGTGCAAGGAAGGAGCCGACTGCTCGACCAACGCGGGCCAACTCACCTTTGGAGCGCCCGTCTACGCGCCCGCCGACGGCGTCATCCGGACCTGCTGGCGGAATTTCGACGACAATCCCGCGCCTGGCGTGAAGCTCAAACGCGTGACGGGCGAGGACGGCGTCACCCCGGTGATCTTTACCGCCGGCAATCACGTGAACATCGAAACGCCAGAAGGCAACGTGATCCTGTTAGGCCATTTGAAAAAGGGATCGGTGCCGGCGAATCTTTGTCCCTTCAACGCCGAGGAAGCTAACGTGAGCAAAAACGGTGGCGACTATCCGGTCGCCTCCATCATTCCGGTGGGCCAGCGGCCGCAGGTGCGCCGCGGACAGTTCATCGGATACGCCGGCAATAGCGGCAACTCCGGTCGGCCTCACCTCCACATCCACATGGCTCCCAAGGAGGGCGACAACGGCCAGGGCAGCGCTGTTCCAATGTCATTCCTTCAAGCCTGGGCCCACCACTTCAACAACAACGCCAATGTCACCGAGAACGGCTGGTACAAGCTGGCCGGAACGCCTTTGACTTCGACGTCAGGCGCTACCCTCGTTCGCCCGTCCCCTTTCCTGCGCCGTGCCAGTGAAGCCGACGACCAGATCACTGCCGTCGATCCGGTCTACCTCACCCCGACGCGCGCCGTCACCGTGGTGGAGGATCATCTTCACCAACTGAAGCTCATCAGTTGGGATGTGACCCCGTCCGGCATCGTCCGCAAGTTCGATCGGATCGAGGGCCTGGCGACCAAAGTAAAAGCCGTCGCGTATGACGCGTCTCACGTGGTGGCCGCGGTTCGCGATTCCAATGGGAATCTGAAGCTGATCTTCTACAGTGTCGGACCCACAGGCATCTTCACTCGGGTGGATGACGCGACTGCCGACGCGATCGACGATGTCGATATCGCGGTGACCTCGGCCAACGACAAGAAGATTATCGTGGCCCTTCGCCGCGCTGATGACAAGCTGAAGATCATGGTGTGGGATATCGACTGGTCTGTTCCGTCGGGCCGGCTGGAGCATCAGGCATCGCGTCTGGAGGCTGGGACCATTTCGGCTCTGGCGCTGACCGCGGCGAAGAACTTTCACGGCGCTGCGGTTGCGGTACGGACGGCGGACAACAACCTGAAAGTGATCCCCTATAAGGTCGCGTTCTCGGGCACGACGATTGAGCGTGGACAAGACTACGAGGCTGGCGCCGTTAGCACCGTGATGGATATCACGTCGATCCCGAAAGGCGTCGTGGTTGCGATGAAAGACTCCGCGGGCGATCTGCGCGTGATCGGGCTCGAAACGTCTACAGGCGGGGACATCGCGGGCAACAAGGAAGTAGCGGTGGTCAATAACACGATTTCGGAAGTCAGCATCGACCGCACTTCGCAAGCAGCCGGCGGCAATCTCGCCGTCACCATCCGAGCGGCCAACGGCGATTTGTACGTCCTTGGCTGGAAGATGAGCGATCGCGGTGAGAACATCCGCCGCACCGGGTCGAGCAAAGCGGGCGAGGCCACACGCGCTGCCTCCGTCGGCTACCATTACACGCAGTACGGACAGTCGCCTCGCGACATGATCCTGACTGCTGTGCGCGACAACGATCAGAATCTGAAACTGGTGCTGTGGGAGACCAACTTGGCGCCCTAGGGGTGCGGGATGCGGCCGTCCTTGATGAGACTCACGTTGGGGCGGCCGCCGTTGTCCATGTCTATTTCCGGAGTGCAGATTTCGATTAAAGAACCTGCTGGCTTCTCGCTCGTAAGCTGGCGCGGATGTACGCCGAGTGGATGGGTGGAAGCTTCGAACATAAGAAGCTCAAAGAAGGGAGATCATCTCCGAGGCCACGCGTGTTCAACGTTGACCAGGACATCCGTTCGCTCACGTGATTCAAGCGACAAAGCGCCGGCATGGGAGGCCGTGGTCATGGATGCCTCACCTACCAACGCCTGCCTGACAGGATTTGCGCGATCGACGGGATCAGCCGTGGACTTACCGAAGCGAAGAACGGCAAAGGCCAAGGCGTGGACGAGGTCTTCGATGATCTTGAACATGAATGAGACGAGTAGTTGTTACGCCGGCTGCTGAGCAGGACATCCGAAGCATTTACCAGAAGATCCGAGTGGAGGCGTCCTAAGTCAGCTCGCAGGTGGAGCGGCGGCATCCTCCGGTCCATCAAGACGCTGGCGCTGTTCGCTGAACGGGCAGTACTCGCTTTGAAAGCGACACCTTCGATAGGCCGATAGGCAACTCTTCTATGGCAAAGGGAATCGCGGAACCTACTCAGTCCTAGTCACGATAATCGGCAGGACCGTGTACGTCCTCCCTGTCCGGCACGGATCACGGGACGTACTTCGCCCCTAAACCATAAACATTCCGCCGTTGATCTCAATCGTCTGCCCGTGCACGTAGCGGCTGCCTTCCGAGCACAGGAAGACGATCACGTCCGACACATCTTCGTTCGTCGCCAGGCGGCCGGCCGGAGTTTGAGCGATCACGTTGTCCAGGATCTGGCGGTTCGAATGCTTCTCGTGGAAGTAGTTGTCTACCGTGCCGGGGCTGACGGCGTTCACCCGAATCCCATGCGGCGCGAGTTCCTTCGCCCAGCCCTTTGTGAAGGTTGCGACCGCCGCCTTTGCGGCCGAGTAAATCGTCGCTCCCGGGCCGCCGCCATTGCGCGCGGCTATCGACCCGAGGTTCACGATTACGCCGCTCTTCTTCTCAATCATCGACGGAACTACGGCTTGCGTGAGGAACCATGTGCTCTTCACATTGAGATTCATCACGGTGTCGTAAACTTCTTCGGTCGCCTCCAACAACTTGGCGCGCTTCACCAGATGCCCGGCGTTATTCACGAGAATGTCGAACGCCATCCCGTCAACGCGCGCGATCAGATCGCGAATGCCGGCCATGGTGCCCAGGTCGGATTGCAGCAGCGTCACCTCTGCGCCCAGCGAGCGAACCTGCGCCGCGGTCGCCTCGGCGCCCTCGGCATAGGAGTTGTAATGCAGCACCATCCGCTGCACACCAGCCTTCGCTAGACCAATGGCTGTGGCCGAACCTATACCTCGCGACGCTCCCGTAATCAGCGCCGAATTCCCCGTTAATTGTGTGGACACTTTAATCTTTGTAGCACCCCTTGCGGGCTCCCTTACAATAAGGAATCTATGTGTGGAATTGTTGGGTACATAGGGACTCGGAAGGCGGTACCGATCATCCTCGACGGTCTGCGGCGCCTGGAATACCGCGGATACGACTCGGCAGGCATTGCGGTCGTCGATGAGAATAATCAACTATTGATCCGCCGCGCCTCCGGCAAGCTACGGAACCTGGAGGAAGTGATCCGCACGAGCCCGATGGACGGCGCCTACGGCATTGGCCATACACGCTGGGCCACGCACGGCCGCCCAACTGAAGAAAACGCCCACCCGCACCGCGACTGCAAAGGCGAGATCGTGGTGGTTCACAACGGCATCGTCGAGAACTACATGTCCCTCAAACAGCAACTGCAGGAGGAAGGACACGAGTTTAAAACCGAGACGGATACCGAAGTGATCGCGCACCTGGTGGAGAAGTATTACGAAGGCAACCTCGAATCGGCTGTGCGATGCGCGGTGAAGCAGTTGCGGGGCGTCTTCGCCCTTGGCGTGATCAGCAATCGCGAGCCTGGCAAGATCGTGGGCGCGCGCTCCGGCCCGCCGGCGGTGGTCGGCTTGGGCGACAACGAATATTTCCTCGCCTCGGATGTCCCGGCCATTCTCAGTCACACGCGCGACATGTTCTTCCTTTCCGACGGCGACATGGCCGTGCTCACCCGGGAAGGCGTGCGCATCACCGATTTCGACGGCCGTGCGATCAAGCGGCAGGTTTCGCACATCCTGTGGGATCCGATTATGGCGGAAAAGGGCGGCTACAAGCACTTCATGCTGAAGGAGATCTTCGAGCAGCCGCGGGCCGTTCGCGACACGCTGTTGGGCCGAGTCGGACAGGAAACAGGGCGAATCTTCCTCGACGAGATGGACATCTCGCCGAAGCAGTTCAGGGACTTCACATCTATCAAAATCATTGCGTGCGGCACCAGCTGGCACGCTGCGCTAGCCGGCAAGTTCATGATCGAACGTCTCGCGCGAATTCCGGTTGAGGTCGACTATGGCAGCGAGTTCCGGTACCGCGAC
>DASQDN010000056.1:0-1661 GCA_035634155.1 Bryobacteraceae bacterium
TGCCTTTCTTCGTGAAGGCAGCCCCGCCGCGCGCGTGAACTGGTGGCTGCATACGATCGCGCTACTCGTGTTTCTCCCGCTCATCCCGCGCACTAAGCACCTGCATCTCATCCTCAGCCCCGCCGCCATCCTTCGCTCCCGAGGCCGCTTCAGCCTCATCCCACCGCTTGTCGGCGATGAAGACTTCGGCATCGAGACCGGCAAGGACATCACGAACATCGTCGCCCTCCAGGCCTTCTCCTGTGTCGAATGCGGTCGCTGCACTCAGCACTGCCCCGCTAACAACACCGGCAAACTCCTCGACCCCAAGCAAGTGATCCTCGGAGTCCGCCAATACCTCCGCGATCACGGCCCCAACGGCACGGAGCCGATCGTCGACAAGTACGTGCCGGAGAAGATGCTGTGGCAATGCACCTCCTGCGGCGCTTGCGAATATCAATGCCCCGTTGGCATCGAGCATCTCCCCATCATCATCGGTCTCCGCCGAGCCCAAGTGAACACCGGTAAGTGGGAAGACGAGCACGGCGCCAAGCTCTTCCACAACCTGGAGCGCAACGGCAACGCGCTCGGTCTCGCCCCCGGCGAGCGTGAAAAGTTCATCAAGAAAAACGAATTCCCCATCTACGACGGCGCCCAGGATTACTGCCTGTGGCTCGGCTGCATGGGCGCTTATGATCCGAAGGGCCGCGAAATCGTCCAGTCGCTAGCTGAAGTCTTCCGCTACCTGAACGTCAGCTTCGGGGTCCTCAGGAAAGAGAAATGCACCGGCGACCCGGTCCGCCGCCTGGGCAACGACTACCTGTTCACCGAACTCGCCGAACACAACATCGAGCAGATTCGCGCCGCGCGCGTCGTCCGCATGATCTCCATCTGCCCGCACTGCGTCCGTACCATCGCCGAGGACTGGAAAGAAGCCGGAGCCGACGTGCAGATCGAGCATCACAGCGAGTTCCTCGCCCGCCACATCAACAACCTCCCGGAAGGTCCGGCCGACCGCAAACAGGCCGTCTTCCACGACCCCTGCTACATCGGCCGCTACAAGGGCCTATACGACGAGCCGCGAGATGTAATCGAGCGCTCAGCTTCATTGGTCGATCCGCCACGCAACCGGAACCGCTCCTTCTGTTGCGGAGCCGGCGGCGGCCGTGTTTTCCTGGGCGAGGAAGAAGGCAAACGGGTAAGCATCGAACGGGCCGAAGAACTTGTCGCCACCGGAGCCCCTGTCGTCGCGGCCGCGTGTCCTTTCTGCAACACGATGTTCCGCGACGCCCTCGCGCAGATCGCCCCAGCCGGGCCCCAATTATTGGATATCGCGCAGATCGCGGCCAATTCGCTGCCGAAAGCGTCCCCGAAGCAGCCGCAGGCATGATAGAATACCTGGGTACGCATGAGTGAGAAGAAATCTGCAACGACGCCCGTAGAGGCAAAGCCCGTTCCGGCGGACCTATATAAAGCCGAATATGTTGGCAGCGGCACCTTCATCATCAAGAAGCCGAAGCGCAACTCCACAAAGCTTCACCAGTCCCGCGTCAAAAACGATCGCGGCGGGCGCATCTAACCGTCAAGCAATTTCCCCACCCAAAGTGGGCGCGTAGCTCAACTGGCAGAGCAACTGACTCTTAATCAGTAGGTTGAAGGTTCGATTCCTTCCGCGCTCACCA
>DASQDN010000057.1:0-2210 GCA_035634155.1 Bryobacteraceae bacterium
CATCATGGTGGCGCCGTCGGCAGGGCAAGGAGCCCTTCACCCGCAGGGCGAAGTCGGAATGTACCAGGGAGCGACCGCCGCTGCCGCGACGCCCATGATCGTCAGCAACAACAGCAGCTTTCCCATGGATAAGATCGGCCCGGCGGCACAGGGCACGCTGTGGTTCCAGTTATATCCACGACAGCAGGTGGAAGTGAGCCGCGAGCTGGTCGAGAACGCCCAGACCGCGGGCGCGAAGGGACTGGTAGTCACCATCGATCAACAGTCGTCCTACTACGAGAGGCAACTCCACGACCGCGCCCTCGGCGGCTCCGGACGTGGCGCGCGAACCACCAGCCTTCGTGGACAGACCGCACGCGTGAACCCTTATCGCATCATGGATACGCGCCTTTGGTACGACTGGACCTTCATCGACAACGTCCGCCCCTTTGTGAAAGTGCCTCTACTACTCAAAGGCATCGTCACCCCTGAAGACGCAAAACTTGCGCTGGAACATGGCATTGATGGCATCGTCGTCTCCAACCACGGCGGCCGCTCGCTCGACTACGGCCCGTCCACCCTCGAAGTGCTCCCCGAGATCGTAGACATTGTCAAAGGCCGAGTGCCCGTCATTGTCGACAGCGGATTCCGGCGCGGCAGCGATATCTTCAAGGCCCTCGCCATCGGGGCCAAAGCCGTATGTCTGGGCCGTGTGCCGCGATGGGGCCTGGCGGCGTACGGACCGCAAGGAGCCCAGCGCATCATCGAAATCCTGCAGAAGGAACTGGTAGCGACCATGGCGCAAGCCGGATGCCCGACCATCGCCTCCATTGACCGCAGCGCAATTCGCATCGACTTTCCATGAGCCGCACGTTAAGCCGTAGAGCCATCCTCGGAAGCGTCGCGGCTGCGGCTTGTGCCCCTTCCCTGCCCGCCCAACAACTGGCAGGCGAGCCGCCGGGACGCATCGCGCCTCTTTCTGAGATCGTCAACGTATTCGAACTCCAGGAGATGGCGAAGCGCAAGCTGCCCGAGCCGGTCTACGCAACTATCGCAGGTACCAATCGCGCTGCTCTGGAGCGCATGACCTTCCGTCCGCGCCTGATGGTCAACGTGACCCAGCTCGACTTGTCACTCGACCTGCTCGGTACAAAGCTGTTCGCGCCGATTCTGCTGGGGCCCGTGTGGCGTCAGGAGTCCTTTCATCCCGACGCGGAAATTGCGAGCGCACGCGGCGCCGCCGCCTCGAAATCGCTAATGATCGTAAGCAGCCGCGCAAGCAAACCTTTGCCCCAGATCATCGAAGCGGCCGGAGAATCTCCGATGTGGTTCCAGGCATACCCCGAGGCCGATCCTCAAGCTACCGTCTCCGCGTGCCAGGCAGCCGTGAAGCTTGGATGCAAAGCCGTTTGCATCACGGTGGGCGCTCCACGCGAAGCCACCACCAGCCCGAAAACGACATGGGAAACCATCGACCGAATCAAGCAAAGCGTCTCCGCCCCGTTGCTAGTGAAAGGGATTCTTAACGCCGATGAAGCCGCCGCGGCAGCGACCAAAGGCGTGCAGGCTATAGTAATCTCCAATCACGGAGCGCCGGCCGCCAGTGGCTTGGTGGACCCGCTAGAGATGCTTCCCGCGATAGTAAAAGCCACCGGAAGCAAGATTCCGATCCTGATTGACGGAAGCTTTCGCCGCGGCACCGACGTACTGAAAGCGCTGGCCCTGGGAGCCCGAGCTGTCCTGGTAGCACGTCCCGCCATGTGGGGCCTGGCAGCTTATGGCGCCGAGGGCGTGCAAGCCGCCCTCGAAATGCTACAAACCGAACTCGCCCGAGCGATGGCCATGTGCGGCAAGCCGACGCTAGCCGCAATCGACGCAAGTCTGGTGAAGATTCACCGCCGCTGAGTCAACTTGCACGACACATCCGACCTAAATGGGGACAGCACCCCGATCCACAGGGAAGGTCAAACAACACCGCACTCGGCGGGATGTTCCCATTTGCTTCACGCGCCGGCCCACATACCCCGACAACTCACTTTGCAGCCGCCCGCACAAACACATCCTTCCCCGAAGAGTAATTCTTAGCCCCACGCATCGTGTACCCGTGCTGCACCATCAAGGTACGGTCCACTGTCATCTCCTTCCCTTTCGCATCTAGGCTCCGCACCTCCTTCACCGTCACCGTCGCACGATTCACATTGCGATGCGTCTCGGTGGCGAGTTTGGGACCA
>DASQDN010000058.1:0-3494 GCA_035634155.1 Bryobacteraceae bacterium
ATGATCCTACTTGGTAAGATATTGCTTTGCCGATAGCCTTATTTTTCCTCCTGCTCGCCACACTTTCCGCCGCTGAAAGGTACCGGCTGGTGGAATCCCCCACAATCCAAGGCCGCTTCGCCCGAGTGCACGTCAAGAATGAGGAGCGCGCCGCCGAACTCCGCAAGGTCTTCGCCGAAGCGGGCTGCGGAGCATCCAACTTCTCTGAGAAGCGCGTCCTCAGCTCTACCTTGCCCAATCTGGTGTGCGTTCTCCCCGGAACATCCGAGCGCATAATTGTTGTGAGCGCTCACATGGACCAGCATGGTGGCGGTGAAGGCGCAATCGACAACTGGAGCGGCGCCGCGCTCCTGCCCTCGCTCTTCGAAAGCTTAAAGGACTCGCCCCGGCGCGTCACATTCCACTTCATCGCCTTCACTGATGAAGAAAGGGGACTGGTGGGCTCACGCGAATACGTCAACCGCCTTTCCCCGCAGGAGCGCAACGCAATCCTTGCAAATGTGAACATCGACTCGATCGGCCTCGCCGGCCGCCTTCGCGCCGAGGCCCGCAAGACCGATAAATTCCTTCTCACCTGTGCCGCCGAACTCGCCGACCGCATCAAGATCTACGTGGGCGCCGACACAATGGACTCGGGGTACGATTCGGACGCCACCGCATTCTTGAACTGGAAAATCCCGGTCATCGACTTCCATGCCATCACTCGAGCCACCATTCGCCTGCTTCACACCAAGAAGGATGTGCGAACCGCCATGGACCCCAAGTCATACTACGAGCAATACCAGTTCCTGGCAGCGTATCTCGCCTACCTCGATGAGGTGATCGACCTTCAATCGGGTGCGCGCCCGGCCCAACGATAAGGTAGACTATGCGTCGCATGCTCACCAGACGCTCGTTCCTGACGCACTCGGCCGCATCTGTCCATCTAGCAGCCCAGCCATCCAAACGCCGTGTCGGACTCGCCCTCTACACAGTCCGTAGCGTCGTAATGGAGCGACCCGCCGAAGTCCTGAAACTCGCAGCCAACATCGGCTACAGCGAGGTCGAGATCATGCGGAGCCAAGTCGCTCTCCTCACACCACACCTGAAACAGCTCGGCCTCAAGGCCGTCAGCATGCATTTCGAAACGCCGCTCATCACGGGCAACTGGCAAGCGTGGAAAGACGCGGAGATGCCGCCCATCGAGGAAACATACACTTTTCAGAAAGCCCTCGACGTCGCCACCGCCGGAAACATTCCGAACGTCGTCTTCAACTATCTGCCACCGAAAGAACGCGGCGAACTAGACTACTACCGAGCCCTTTCCGACAAGCTAAACACCGCAGCCGAAAAGTGCCGCGCCGCCGGGCTGCGCCTCTGGTATCACAATCACAACTTCGAGTTCATGCCCAAACCAGGTGGACGTCCCATCGATGTCCTCCTGGAGCGCCTCGACCCCACGCTCATCCACTTGGAAGTGGATCTCTTCTGGGTCAGCATGGCCGGGCTCGATCCTGCGGCCTTCGTGAAGCAGAACTCCGGCCGCGTCGTGGCAGTCCACCTGAAGGATCGGGCGCCCAACATCTCTGTGCCGCGATATGACATCTCGTCAGTTCCCAAAGATACGTACGAAGAGGTCGGCCGCGGCGTGCTGAAGTTCCCTGAAATCTTTCAAGCGACGATAGCCGCGGGCGTCAAACATTACTACATCGAACAGGACCACACGACGGACCCGCTGCAAAGTATCCGCCGCAGCTACGACGCCGTCCGCAAGCTAGGTTTATAAGAGTCGCCGCACGTGGGCCGCAACCGATTCGTCGTACGCGCGTAGAGCCTGCTTCAATCCGTTTGCATCGCCCTTATACTTCTCCACCAGTTGGCGCGCATGATGCAGAGGAGCCTCACGCTTGCCGCTTCCATCGCAGTCAATCCATAGCGCGCGACTCACGCCAAGGACCATCGTCGTCCACTCGTCAGACGTGAGCTGATAAGGCTTCCGCACTTCCCAGAACGGCTGGAGAACAGGCGGGCCCGTGACCACGGCAACCAGCGCCGCATCGTGCGCGGGCACTGGCACGCGGACGGTCGCTTGGAACTTGCGACCCGGCCTGCGATTCGCCCCAAGATTCTTGCTCCACACAGCCGCTCCGTTGCTATACACCGCAACGCGGCCCGCGGCCGCCCAGGAAGGTCCCATCACTGCAAGTCGCACCGGCACGAAACCCTGCACTGGTGGTCCCATCTGCCGCACGTCCACCGCCAAACCATAACTCACCAGGTTCCTCCCAGCAGCGAGTTGCGCGACGACATCGCTTGGCCCGTTACCGCGCTCCACATAGGTTCGGGCCTGCGCGATCGGAACGAAGTCCACCGTATGTGTATCGCTCGCGCCAATCGCCGCCACAGCGTCGCCGCGCGTCAGGAGCCCCATCCAGTCACGAACCAGTTGCAATGGATCCGGAGCCATCGCGCCGGAGTTAACCACCTCCATCGCGTTCGCAAACAACGGCCGCCCGATCAGGTTCTCACCCGTTCCCGAAACGTGATGCGCGGGATCGAACGGCCGATATCCCGAATGTTCATCGCGCGGATGGTTCTGCACAATTACGCCGGAGCCTGCCGCGCGCTTCACCGCCTCGCTCAGCTTGCTCCAATCGCGTTCGGCCGCATTCGGATACGGTGTACCATCAAGCACAGTAAACACGTTGAAGGGCCCGATCGGCGTCGTCACCTCCGTGCCTGGAATCGACTCCACCCATCGCTCCATCCCGCGCTTCCGAATCGCACCCGAGTAATCGGAAAGCCGGTTGTGCTCGGTTGCGACCATCACCTCCAAACCCTCACCCGCCGCCGTGAGCACACGTTCCTCCACGCTGGCGTCCCCATGCCCGGACAACTCCAGCGTGTGCACGTGCGTATCGACGCTTGTGTAGCCGCTCATGTCCACTTCGCGCCGCACGCGCAGCGCCACCGACTTCTGTTCCCCTGCTGTAACCCGAACTCGCGACGACGGCGCGCTGTATTCAAACCCGCGCGATGCATAGACGCGATACCCACCCGCCGGCAGACCGATTCGGGCGCGACCGTCGGCCGAATAGATCACCCCGGTCCTCACCGCCTCATACGCATCCGCGCGCAACGAGCGGAGCGGGACTAGCGACCCTTGGTCATCCACCACCGTGATCCGCACAGGCATGCCGCGGTCATCGCCCGTGACCGTCACATCCACTGTGGCTTCGCGCTGCAGATCCGAGGCACTGGCATCATGAATGCGAATGTCACGAACCTGGATGTCATCCGAAAAGGAGGAGGGTTTACCAGCAATGCGCAACTCGTTCGCGCCTGCTCGAAGGACACCGGCAGGCACTGGCAGAAGCAGCGCCATATCGCGTTCATCCTGGAACAACGTCCCAAGCGCGACGCCATTCAGCGCAACCGACCACACCGCCTTCACATCGGTTTGGCGCAGAAATAGCGACCGCTCACGATCGTTGCGGTCGCCATTGAAGTTAAGG
>DASQDN010000059.1:0-2512 GCA_035634155.1 Bryobacteraceae bacterium
GTTGGCCGGCCCTGTCCCAGGCAAGGCTGGTTACCCTAGTCTGGTGACCTTCGAGGACCTTGTAGGGCTCTGCCGGTTCTGTGCGTGTGTCCAGATGAGTCCTTGAGCGTCGCCGATGGCGAACCGTATGACATCTGGTGACCCTGCGATGCGAGCGCATCGTATGTCTCATTGGCATTGGTGAACGGTTAGCGTCGGCCATGGCCCCCGAGTCATCTCAGATCGACAGGCCGGGATCGCCCTCGATGACTTGCTGTCGCAGCAAAGGCCGCTCACCTGGTTTCCAGAGCGATGCCGTATGGACGACCCGGTAGCGGAGAGGACCGCCGTCCGAACGATCGCTACGCGTGATTGGTCGTGGAATGCAGACGAACTCGGTCCGCATCTCCTCACCGGTGAGCCGTACCGTCGCATAGCCGTGACCGCCCATATCTACGAATGCAAGGTGCGGGGAAAGTTTCGGATTGGAAACGGCGTGAGCGCGCTTCAGGTCGAAGTTCCTGGCGTATTCGAGGCAGGAGTGGACGCCGTGCTTGAGGAGCATGTTGTAGGTCCATTCGGGCTTACGCCCGGGCCGATCGGCGAGGAAGAGCGGGCGGAGCGGATGATCCTTCGGTAGACGGTGCTCATACGCTTCCATTGCTCCAGGGCTAGCCATGGAGGCGCCGACAAAGCTGATCCCGACCGGCTCGAACCGGGCGGGTGGCAACCCGGAGGCGGCATATCCAGCCCAAAAGCTGTGACGGTCGCCTGACACGATCGCGAAGCCCGTGATCTTCGAATCACGGACGAGATCATAGATTTCGCCACGCTCGTGGTAGACGCTGCCATAATCGCCGCTGCCGATTTGCGCGAAGGTGTCGGCCGGCCATTTGCGCTTCGTCAGTCCTTCCGGAAGGTTTTCCGGGTCGGCCCGCAAATCGAGGGCGCCCAGCGAATTGCCCCAGATCTTCCAGGTTGCCGTCGACCGCCGGAGCTGGTCCATGAACCACTTCTTCTGACGGGTCCCGAGCAACGTGCGCGGCGGTGAATCCTTTCGAGGATTGGGGATGCTTACGTCGCCAAAGCTGAGTTCGTCGGGCGGTTTGCCGCCGTTGCAGGCCCGGCCGCCATCGAGCGCGATCATCGCCGGTTCAGAGAACATGCCGTTGTAAGTCGGATCGTAAATCTTGCCAACGCTTTCCGCATCGGTCGGATCGTCGCCGCGGAAGCTGTGCTGGTCAGTGAGAATGAGATCCAGGTTTCGGCCGTAGCGCAAGCGCCGATAGGCAATCAGGCTGTTGATGGCCTTCAGATTGTTGGGTTCAGTGCCGAGGCCACTCGCGTCCCACTTTTCGATCGGCACATTCTTCACGGTCAGAGCGCCGAACGTGGCGAGGGATCCGCTCGGCGCCTTCACGCGCGCGGGAATGTATTCGAACCATGCCTGGTTGGCGGCGACCTTGACGGTCTGGCCCGGTTGCGGCGGGCCACCTGCCTGGACGATGCTTTGCCGGCCTTGCCAGGAGAATTCGTGATTGTCCCAGATGGCGACGAACGGCCAACGCGCTCGCGCGTCTTGCAGGTCTGGATCGGCAAGGTAGCCCTTGTAGACGAGGCGATAGCCTTCGATTGTTAGCGGGTAATGGAATTTACCGGTTTGTCCGCCATCGGGAATCCGGCAGACTTCGTAAATCGTACGGTCATATCGCGTCGCGACCTCGTCGGGATATTGGACAACTTCATAAATGAAATCACCGAGGTGGAGAACAAAGCCGAGTTGATCGGCGGGCGCGGCCCGCTCATCCTCATAGATCATGCGGCGGTAACCGTTGAGCTTGCCTTCATTCACGCTCTGACAACTGACGAAGGCGAAGTTAACCGGCCGTGGATCTTTCGCCAGTGGCGCGGTGATCGTTCGGCCGACCCGGCTTCCGTTCCCCTCGCCGTCAGTGAAGCGGTACCAGTAGACGCGCGCAGGTTTGAGATGACCGACCAGCACGCGCGTCGTCCAATCCGATTCCGCTGAGACTGGCGCGGATGCCTTTGCGATGACACGTCGGAATGCGTCATCCTCGGCAACCTCGACTGTGAGCACCCGTCCGCCACCAGAGTCGAACGGCCGCCGGGTCCAAAGGATCACGCTGGTGGGATCGGGATCGCCGGACGCGACGCCCTCCGGATACAGGTCGCGCCGCTCCTGCCAACGGGTGGTTGACGGTCGAGCGGATGCGCCCCATGCGAGCGCGGCTCCGATGGTGGCGGCCAATTGGACGAACTCGCGTCGATTAAGCTTCATCGTCTATGCCTTTCCCTATCTCTCCGCATGCCAGGTAACGTGATTGGGAATGAGTTCTTCGAGCTGAAATCAATATGGTAGCTGTGGTCTTACCCGGCTGGTGGACGCCCGGAAAATCGGACCCCTGTTTCTTCTCCTTCTCTGGAATGGCATCCAGCTCGACGAAAGCCACAATTTCAAAAGAAATGGGCGTCATTGAAGCAAGGAACAAGTTAGCCCAACTGTTGACTACGG
>DASQDN010000060.1:0-2248 GCA_035634155.1 Bryobacteraceae bacterium
AGGCATGTGCAAGTTCGATGAAGGCTGCAGCCCGGTAGGCCGGCGACCTCTGCTCGCTGGCGAGCTGGTGCAGGGCAACACCAGCCTCAATCCGGTCGGCGCCGGCTTGTGAACCTGCAATGTCCCCAAGGGAGGACTGCAGGAGCATCGCGCCCAGGAGGTCGTAGCTGAGACCGTCATCTGCAAGACGGATCAGCTCTGCGCGTGCCCCATCCCGCAACTCGGCGGAGCCTAGTGTGTTCTGACCTGCGAACTTCTCGATCAGCTTAACCCGAGCCCGCGCGGTCTGATAGAAAGCAGCCTTTTGCTTGGCACCCACCCCGCCTTGCTCGGCGGACAGGAACGCCTGGCGCGCCTCCTCGGCAAGGCGCGAGACTTCGTTCGCCTCCTGTGCCATGGCGCTGGATCCCAGCGCCATGAACAGGAAGAGAGCCGCAGTGCGCAGGCTGCGCCGACCGTCAGATCGTGACGATGCGGTCATACTGATCCTCCAGACGCACGATGTCGTCTTCGCCAAGATATGTGCCGCACTGAACCTCGATCAGGTGGAGTTCCTCGTCGCCGATGTTCTCCAGCCTGTGGACGTCGCCCTTCGGGATGTAGACCGATTGGTTTGCCGTCATGACGGAAACATTCTCGCCGACCGTCACCCGGGCCGTGCCCGAAACGACCGTCCAGTGCTCGGACCGGTGGTGGTGGTACTGAAGCGAGAGGCGTCCGGCCACATCGACGATGATGTGCTTGACCTGGAAGCTCTCTCCGACGCGCAGGGACTCGTAGGATCCCCATGGACGGCGCACCTTGCGGTGGGTGCTGGCTTCAGGGCGCTTTGCGGCGGCAAGCTCCGCAGCCAGGCGGCCGACATTCTGCGCCTGGTCCAGCGATCCGACGAGAACCGCGTCGGCGGTATCGATCACGACGAGCTTCTCGACGCCCATGACGGCCACGAGCCGGGAGTTCCCGTGAACATAGCTGTCCCGCACGTCATGAAGGATCGTGTCGCCGCGCAGCACGTTGCCGTTTCCGTCTTTGGTGCCCACGTCCCAGAGTGCCGACCAGGATCCAAGATCACGCCATTCGGGGGCAACCGGCACGCACACAAGACGCTCGCTGCGCTCCATGACCGCATAGTCGATGGAGATCACCGGCGCCGTGTCGAACTCCGAGGCCAGCCGGATGGTGTCGTTGCCACGCTGCGCCATGGACAGGGCCCGGCGGGCGCAGGCGAGCACCTCCGGAGCATACCGCTCGAGCTCCTCGAGAATGGTGCGTGCGGTGAACATGAAGATCCCGCTGTTCCAGAGGTGCTTGCCCCCGGACACCAGCGTCTCGGCATCGGCAAGCTTCGGCTTCTCGACGAAACCCGACACCTTGAAGCTCGACTCGTTGAATGCATCGCCCGTTTCGATGTAGCCGAACCCGGTTTCGGGATGGGTCGGGCGAATGCCGAAGAGCACGATCTGTCCCTGCCTGGCCGCAGCGGCTGCGCGCGCCACGGCTTGGGAGAAGACCTCGGACTGCTCGATCAGGTGATCGCTGGGGGCAACCAGCATCAGCCGGTCGGGATCCTCTTCGGCGATCAGAGCCGCCGCAGCCGCGATAGCCGGTCCCGTGCTCCGGACGCAGGGCTCGACAAGCAAGCGGGCCGTGCCGGTGTTCAACTGTCCGAATTCGCGCAGCGCCAGATCACGGTGATTGGTGTTCACGATGATGAGGGGCTCGGCATACTGATCGGTGCGGAACCGCTGGACCGTCTGCTGGAACAGGCTGGAGTCACCGGACAGGGCGTGGAACTGCTTCGGCTCGCTGGAACGTGACACCGGCCAAAGACGGGTGCCCGATCCACCGCACATCAGAACCGGAATAATATTATCCATTGTCGATCTCCAAAATCTTCAGTTGAGCTTTTCCGGATGTGAATCCGGGATAATCGTTATTGGGAAGAGACTCCCGCCAAGCGTCTCCCATTGGCTGATTCAGGCTCTCTGGCCTTTTTGGGCGCATTCGCCACGTCGCTATTCCCGCCAAAAACAGAGGCGATCCGGTTGCCGGCCCAGCTCATGGCAGCCTGAAACCTATTGGCCGCTGCTGCGATGGAAGAGCCTGAGAATGTGTCGAAGACCACCGATACCGGCTGACCGATCGTCGATGTTTCCAGCTCACGACCGGGAGCCAGCTTCACGAAGAAGCGGTTGGACGCAGCGTTGTCATCGGGCAGGGTCGGCAGACGTTCGATTTGCGCTCCTCG
>DASQDN010000061.1:0-5355 GCA_035634155.1 Bryobacteraceae bacterium
GTTGTACCAGCCGCGTACCTTCTGAAACTCGGCATCGCTGGGCGAGTGAATGTCGCGGGTCATGCCGTCCGCATAGCTGAGCGCAAGCTGCTCGGCGGGGGAAAGCGTGGTGAGCTGGCCGGACTTGATGGCTGCAAGCACGACTTGCCCGCGCTCGGACGCTTTCAGGAGTCGCTGTATGTGCGCCGCGGTGTAGGGGCTTCGATTGGCTTGAGCGATGCGCAGCGCCATTCCGAGCTTAGTTTCCGAGGGCAGTGTTCCGGCGTAGAGGAATGTCTTGATCAGGCGAGACATCGGCTCCACAACATTGGGAAGCAATGCGGCGGCTCGGAGGTAGTTGGGCACGCGGCCGGCACCGAGCGTTTCGAGGCTGTCGATTTTCTTGAAGATCGGATCCGATTCCGCGGCCAGGGGTACGAATGCCGAGCCGCCCACCCGTTCCTGCGCCTGCCGCTCCAGGACTGCCAGCGGCGCGGTGGGCAGCTTGGCCTTGCCCGCTTCCGCGGCCAGTGCCACTGCGGTCACCATCAGAAACGAAGCAATGAATCGCATGGGGTGTTCTCCTGATCTTACGGCCTAGAATGTCAAACGCACTCCCACCTGGACAACGCGCGGGTCGAATGCTTGTGTCGACTTGCCGAACAGCGAAGTGTTCGAATAGGCGCCGTCCGGTTGGAGCGCCAACGAAAGGTCTGCGTTGGGAAGGTAGAGGCTGGTTGTGTTGAGCACGTTGAATACGTCGGCTCGGATCTGCATCTGCCAGCCCTCGCGCCAGAGAGCAAATCCGCGCAGTACGGATACATCCACGCTTGAGTAGCGCGGACCACGGAACGTGTTGCGGCCCAGGTTTCCCGGAGTGCCGAAGGCCGGGCGGCCGAACACGCCGGGTTCGAACAGCCCATTCAGAAAATCACTGTTGCTGAAGGAAGTATCGATTGGCGTCGTAGGCGCGTTCGGCCGATCGTAGAAGCCGCCACCCACCGCGCCGCCTCCGCCGTCGAGGTTGTAGTCGCCGCCGATATTCACTCCGTTCACAATGCGTGAGGGCGCATTGTTCCACACCGAAAAAGGCCGGCCGGACTGCAAAGTGGCGATGGCCGATACCTGCCAGGATCGCGCGACGGCGCGAATCAGCCGGTTGTTGACGCCGACATTGGGAGCCCACACAAGATGCGCCGTGAAGCGATGCGGGATGTCGAACAGCGATCGACCCTTCTCGCATCGCAGACAGCTAACGTCCTGCGCGCCCTTGCCTGGCTCGGAGTTGTCGGTGAATTGGCCGGTCGAAGTATCGGAGGAAGTATCCATCCACTTGGAGAAACGGTAGTTTGCTTGAAGCGAAAAGCCCGCGCCAAACTGGTGTCGAATCTCGGCTGTTCCCGCGTGATAACTGGAATCGACGCCGTTGGTGACAAACATGATGACGCCGAAGTTTTGATTGATCCGGTTCTCCACGCCATCGGCAAGATCGCCGGTGACGCGGTTGATGTCGTCGATCCGTTCGAGATTGACTCCCTTGGTTCCGAAGTAGCCGAGTTCGACGATCCAGCTTTTCACAACTTCGCGCTGCACGTTGAAGAACCAGCTTTGGCTGTATTGTGTTTTGATCGTCGGATTGACCACCCAGGGCGAAATGCGGATCGACGGTTCGCCGGGACGGCTGATGACGCCGCCGCTGTCGTTCAGGCCGCGTCCAAACTCCGGATTGTAAGGCGTGGGAATACCGTAGAGGATTTGCGTTCCGATGCGGTTGGCCGGTTGGATTACGCCTTGAACGACGTCGGGAGGATTGGCGCGTGCGCCGCCGATCGATTGGCCGTGATGCGGTTGGTAGGCCATGCTGAATCCCGCACGGATGGCCGACCTGCCGTCACCGAAAGGATCGTAAGTGAGGCCGATGCGTGGCGACATGTTGAATTTCTGAGGATCGTAGAGTCGGTCGACGCGCTTGACCGAAGCGCCGGCGAGACGCTGCTGGAAGGTCTCCCCTGCGCCCCACACCAGGGAAGAGAGCAGACCATCGCGCTCGGTTACGGCTCCGAAGTAATCCCAGCGCACGCCGAGGCTGAGATTCAGTTTCGAGCTCGCTTTCCAATCTTCCTGAAGGAACAGACCGCCTTCGTTGAGGTGAAAGAAACGCGGATAACCAGTGGGCCGTCCCGTGGTCGGATCGACTGTCAACGTTTGGCGAAACGGACGATCGGCGGCGAAGTCGGCGAGCGAAGCGAAGGCGTAAGCGCCGGATGTCGCGGGCCCGAGTTGAATGCCTTTGAAGATGCGACGGTACTCGAACCCGACGCGGAGGGAATGCCGGCCGCGGTCGAGGGTCAGAGTATCGCGGAGCTCATACGTGCGAAAGCGGCTCGGGTTATAGAAGATGTCGCCGAAGGGCGCGGTGATGCCGGTGATGGTGACGTCAGGAACAATTGCCTCGGTTGAGCCACGGGCCGCATGGAGATATTGGAAGGAGAAGCGGGCATCGTTGACGGCGCGCTTGAACACATGAATGTGGCCAAGATTCAGATTGGCGAACGCTCCTTCGAACGGGCCGAAGCTGCCGCGTGCAGCTTTGCCGAGCGTTGCCGGCGAGCTGCTTGCTTTGCCGATGTCGCCTTGATCCTCAGATACCCAGCGAGCGCTGATTCTATCCAGACCGTCGTTGAAGGTGTGATCGACGCGACCCAGGAACTGATCCGCGAAGCTGTAGTTTCGCAACGTCACCGCGGCGCGGCCAATCGCGGGAATTGCTCCGTCGGGGGTTGCGAGATTAATCTGCCCTGCGTATTTTGAGGTTCCGGCGCCGGGCTGTGGTGTGGGGGCGGGATTTCGGCGAAGAAGCTGCGCGGCCACGCTGTTCGGAGCGG
Source organism: Bryobacteraceae bacterium (assembly GCA_035634155.1). Taxonomy (GTDB): domain Bacteria; phylum Acidobacteriota; class Terriglobia; order Bryobacterales; family Bryobacteraceae; genus DASQDN01. The sequence goes on from DASQDN010000061.1 coordinate 2,865, forward strand.
TTCGCTGCACGTAATCGCGGAACTCGGGCGTCTCCACCTGAAAAGTTAAGGCTTGGCCGAGAACGCTGCGCGAGCCCTCATAGGAAGCGAAGAAGAACGTCCTGTTCTTGAGGATAGGCCCACCCAGATTCGCGCCGAACTGGTTGAAGATGACGGGCGGCCGGCTTGCGGCGAAGAAGTTTCGGGCGTTCAGTTGCGTGTTGCGGTGGTACTCCCAGGCTCGGCCGTGAAATTCGTTGGTTCCCGATTTGGTGCGCAGGTTAATGACAGCGCCGTTGCCTCGGCCGAACTCACTGGAGAAGTTTCCGGTCTGGACCTGCGCTTCTTCGATCGATTCGAGGCTGGGCACAATGGCCGGTTCGCCGGTGTTGTTCGGATTGATATTTACGGCGCCGTCGAGCACGTAATTGTTGCCGCGGTAGCGATTCCCGTTGACGGTGATTACGGGTGAGTTCGAGAGTTTAGTCGAACTCGCCGAGCCGGCGATGGCTGTGGCGCCTGCGCTTAGTTTTGGGAGTAAGAATACATCCCGTTGCGGCAGTGGGAGATCGGAAATCTTCGCTGCAGCGAAGCTGTCGGACAAGCGGCCTTCGGTTGCGACGGGCACTTCGATATCGCCGCCGTGAACGACAATTCCGGTGCGCACCGCCGCTATCTCCAGGCGCACGTTGACCTCGGTCGTTTGCCCAGTGCGGAGCGAGAGCCCGGTCCGCTCCAGTGTGTTGAACCCGTCCTTCTCGACCGTGATCGTGTAAGTACCGGGGGCGAGGCCAGCCACGAGGAAGACGCCGGAAGCGTCGGTGCTGGTGGCGCGAACCAGGCCAGTCTCCTGATTCCTCACCTTGATCGAGGAGTTTGTGACGGCGCTTTCGGCCGAATCGGTAATCGTGCCCTTTAAAGCAGCCTCAGTAAGCTGAGCCAGGGCGGTTTGCCGGCTACAACCGAGCACACAAATAGCACAGATGGCGACAACGCGCACAAGGATATGCATTAGGGATCTTGAGACCGCTTGTTGATGATTATCAGGCGGGAAAAGAAAGAAAACAATAACACGAAGCTACTAGCTCGATGTTGAAGTTTGGCGCGCGCGTGAGGCTTGAGCGACGTTCTTTCGGAGTCGTATTCTTACACCACTGTGGATCCCCTTCCATTTTGTCTTTCGCCGCTTCAGCCTTGCTTACGCCGTTGTGTGTCGGCGCCGACCACTCTCGCGCTTAGGCGTGGATGCCGGTCAGTTCAAGATCTCGACCTTCGCCTCGGGCCCCGGCACACCCGCACAGCATGCAGCGGCTGCCGGACGGATCGCTACTGGTGGGGGCCACGACCGGGGCCGATTACTTCGCCGGCACGGGCTCCTTTGTGCGATTCACCGGCAATGATGTCGCTACGGCAAGCTCCACAGTTGTTTCGAACATATCGAACCCGGGGCAGGGCGTTCGACTGATCGGAAACGATCTGATCGCCGTTTCGCAGGTCGGCTTCAACAACGGGCAGATCAGCTTCTACAAAATTGGTTCGGACCCGAGCCAGCCTTATACGCACGTCGGCAACATCGATTTCGCCGGACCGGTGCAGTTCAATATGACGATGGGTACCCGGCCGACACCGGGGCAGCCTGGTTCGTACGATCTGTTCTTCAACACCAGCAGCAATGAAAACTACCAGCCATCGACAGGATCGGTCGCGGTCAGCGGATTGACCAGCGGAACCGTCCCGCTGAGCGTGCTGAAGAAGGTGACCGTAACGTCGACCGGGGCTGCTCCCACCGTGAGTCCCGTTGAGACCATCGCTTCCGGAGTACGGCAATTCCGCCGGTATCGTTTTCGATTCGTAGAACGGCCGGATGTATTTCATTGACGATGGCTTTCCGAATGCCATCACCCGCGCATCGGAAAGCGCCGACGAATTGAATGTTCTTGCGGCCGGCCAGATCGGCGGTGTGGTTGAGAACCGGTCCGCTGCTGTACTTCGATTTCCCTACGCAGACGTATCGGCCTTTCCTTCTGTCGGCACAACTCGGTGTCGGGCGCCTGGCGACTTTGATCAGCACACCCGATGCGCTGTACATGGCCGACATTGCATCGGCGGGCGCGATCCGCAGGGGCCTGCCTCCGAGCGGTGTGATTTGACAGATCTCCGTTGCGTGGGACCAGCGGCTTGACCGTTCCGGACGCATGCGTGAGATGGCGGAAGCGGCGCAGCGCTACCGCAACGTAATATCGCCGGCCCACAAACTTGCTCGCAGCCGGTATCTGCCGGTTCGATTCTCGCGATTGAACGACCGGAACAGACCGCCTTTGTGTACGCCGAACGCGCTTGCGTTCAAGTCGCCCGCGGTTACTGAAGCTCGAGCCGATACGTAATCGGATGGATTGCCGACGTCGATTGTTAGATCACCGGCACGGAGCGATACGTCCTTGTGGCCGCGAATGCCGAGAATGTCGAGATCGCCGGCGCTGCAACGCACGACCAGATTCGAGTCACGGGGCAC
>DASQDN010000062.1:0-2619 GCA_035634155.1 Bryobacteraceae bacterium
CAGTCTTGCCCGCGTGAGTGAAGGCTTCATATAGCAGGATGGACAGAGTGCTCTTGCCAACCCCGCCTTTCTTGGCGAGCAGGGCTATATTCATACTCCTGATAATACGGAGAATCCGGAGTCTGCGCAATCTGTTTAGACTACATACTCTATGTTAACTGCTGTCATCACTCCACCCACCTTCAACGAGGCACTCGCAGGGCGAACGGCGCTAAGCACGTCAGGCTGAGTGGCAGGGACAGGAGCAAGGAGAAAGGGCCCCTCGAGCAGTTGCTGTTCATTCTCAAAAGAGATGCTCAACAAACCGGGTACCAGGGCAACGCCCCCAGGCAGTTCCGCCGACGACTTAGGATCCGGGAGAACGAGCTTCACCCCGCCGCGCGGCTGCTTCGGCTTTGAGTTCGACGATGTGGTGCATGAGGTTCATGGCCTGGTGCCTTTTCAGGCCGAAAGGCGTCAATGTCCCGGCGGCGGAAGACGGGATCGGTTTTGGGGTCCGCGCCTCGGCGGAATTGATGCGACCAAGGCGCCTATTCAGACGAGCGTGGGATGGGTTCTTGCGCGTCTTCCGGCCGCATCGGACAGCTGCACTAAGCTCGGGCTCTACGCCGTGCTGTCGCGTCCATCCACATAGCCATCCCCACGTGGTGAGGTGCGAAAGGGCGGGTGCTTACCCGTGACGCGCGACGCAGCGCTCGAACAGGTCGAAGTCGTTGCTAATGGCCATGGCGAGTGCCAGCAGTTTCTCGAGCCCCTGTTGTGGTTCCTCGAACTCGACCGTGATGCGGCCTGGTTCGAGGCGCACCCCGGCGGGGAGGTTCTCAAAATCCTGATTGACGACGGCGGTAGGCGCCTCGACCAGCAACTGGGGCTGAGTTATCCACTGCTGCCGCAGGTTTTCAATGAGGTTTGCCACTTTGCGCCGACGCTCGATCTCGTACGCGCCTTCGTCGCCTTCGGCGACCCGCTCGAGTCTGGTGATCAGAGCGTTCCGGTCGGCGAGTCCGTTGATGCCGACGCGGCGATCGAAAACGCACGGCGCCATGATCTGCTGGGCGCGTCTTCGGCTGACGCCGAGCAGGAACTCGACGGTGGCCCGGTCTACATAAGGAAGCGGGTGGCGACGTAGCTCCTCTATAATGTGATGCAGATTACGATACCAGACAGGTTTGGCGGGCACGGTCCTTCACTATGTTATTGCGCACCAGCGCAAAATACCAGCGCATTGAAAGCAAGATAAGGTATATTATCCTGCATTCGTGATATCCCGACGCCGATGAGCACAGACATTGTGGTTTCCGGGCCTGTAGACATCCACCTAACCGCGCCGGAGGCCTCCAGCGACGACCAGATCCTCGAACTCTGGCTGTACGGGCGATCGCGCCACACGCAAAGAGCCTATCGGGCCGATGTCGAACGCTTCCGCAGCAGGGCAGGGAAGCCGCTCTGCGCCGTCACTCTTGCCGACCTGCAGAACTTTGCGAAATCTCTTACCGAAGGTGCGGACGCGAGCCGTTACCGGACCTTGTCCGCAGTGAAGTCGCTGCTGGCTTTTGGCCACCGTCTTGGGTATCTGCCGTTCGATGTCGGCCGGGCGCTCCGGCTGCCGTCGGTTCGCAATCGGCTCAATGAGCGAATTCTCACCGAAGCCGACTTGCACCGGCTTCTCAGTCTCGAACCGAACCCTCGCAACCGGGCGATCCTGACGCTGCTCTATGCTTCCGGCGTGAGAGTGAGCGAATTATGCGCGCTCGCTTGGCGCGACCTGCAGGCGAACGGGGACGGCGGCCAGATCACGGTCTTCGGGAAGGGCAACGTCACCCGCTCGATCCAGCTGCCCGCGTCCGTCTGGCAGCTTCTTCTCGCGCTACGACCGAAAACCCCTATTCCAGCCGATCCCGTGTTCCGTTCCCGCAAACAAGCCGGCTTCCTCCAGCCGGTCGCAATTCTGCGTCTCGTTCGAGCTGCGGTGAAACGCGCCGGGATCAATCTGCCCGTATCGCCGCACTGGTTCCGGCACGCGCATGCATCCCATGCACTCGACCGCGGTGCGCCGATTCACCTCGTTCAGGCAACCCTCGGCCATGCCACCGTCACCACAACAGGAAGGTATCTGCACGCGCGTCCGCAAGACAGTTCCAGCCGATTCCTGCCGTTGTAAAAAGCGTGATGATCTCTTGCGATCAGCCTCTGATCGAACAATGGTCGCCGGACTTCTCTTCGTCCGGGCTGCCGAACTGCCGCGCTGCCTTACGGCTCTGCGGCCGCGACCTGCCCCGTCCGCAGTTATCGTCTCTGGATAGCGGCGGCAGGAATTTCATCAGGACCTGCTTTCGTTCGGTGGACCGCCACGGACATGTCGGATCAGGGCGAATCCGTGGCGCACCTCGTCAAACGTGCGGCTGAAGCTGCAGGGCTCGATCCGTACGTAAGGCTATGCCGCCCACAGCCTCCGTGTATCGTCCCTTAGACGAAGGGACCGTCGTCCCTCAGACGAAGAAAGTATCGATTTTCAGACGAAGATTTGTCGTCCCTCTGACGAAGAGTTATCGATCTTCAGACGAAGATTTGTCGTCCCTCAGACGAACCAAATCGACACTAACTCCTTGCCTTTCAATA